>NZ_JBXWQZ010000064.1:0-24856 GCF_059612645.1 Ruegeria sp. YKSF131
TCCAGATCGCTCATATCCGATCGCGCCATTTGCATGCTCCAGCCTGTTGATCTGTAGGAATTGAATCACAACCATATGCCATTGAACAGAATTTAATGAGTGTGCTGCCTAATCAAGACCACGAACTTCAAGCTCTATAAGTGGCTGGAAGAATATCTGTCGGTCCGCTCAATTTTGGTCACTGGTGACGGTTCGATAACCAATGATTCAAAGGCTACATTAGGCACATCCCTGAAAGAACTCCTGCCATCCGAGGAGATCGGTGCGTCACGATCGATATGGGCTTTGAGGCAATTCATTCCTGGTGTTCGGACAAATGAAGACGCCTCAAAGCGAGTGTTTTCCGAGGTTTCGCTTAGGGAGGCAGGCGATGCGATTGAACTTAAGCGTCTCGGCAGTCCCCTACACTACCGCTATTACTTTGCCCTGACAGGGCCTAAGACGGTGATGCCCGATGACGATTTCAACCAGCTCCTTGAGTTTGCGAGATCAGATTTACCCTCTTTGAAGGCGCGCCTCGAACATCACGCAAGGAGTCTTCGTCAATCGGGTAGGACGTGGTTCGAACATATTCTGGACCGGCTCGATGATGCTTTCGTATCCAAGTTGGACAAGGAAACTGTCGCTGGGATTGTTCTGGCAATGTCCGATACCATGGACTTCGTCATCGCGACCGATAACAAACCGCGCGCGTTTGCCTTCTCCGTTACCAGCACTGCTGTGCGAGTGGCCGAACGTTTGTTGGTTCGATTAAGGACCGTTGACCAGGAAGCCTTCGAGAAAGTCTCAAAAGAGGTGGCTGAAAAAGGTACTGCATTGAACTGGCTTGTGGGCAACTTCTTCAGAGACCAAATGTGGGACCATGGTAGGGTTGGAGACCGACCAAGCCAGCCTGGTCAATGGGTCTTCACTGATGATTTCCTTGATGTGCTTCTGGAGATCATGAGAACGCGGCTTTCATCAACTGAAGTGCAAGAGAAAATCGCTGAAATGCCCGACGTTTCGACATTCCTGTTCGGGTGGCGGGACATATCGGGTGAGGCAGAGGCACAAGAATGGGTGGCTTCTAACAGTGCTACCGATGAGGGTTTTCTTTCTATCCTCAATCATCTTCGTAGTTGGGCCATGAGTGACAGCGTTTATTACCCCCTGCACAAGTCGTCCATCGAAGCATTCTTCGATCTCGAAAGCACTGTTGCACGACTAGCAGCGCTTCGGGGGAGCGCACACGGCGAGTTGGTTCGAGAATTGGAGACCGCCATGGAGCAAGCGCGCCACTAGGGGCTCAATAGCTCTGTTCCTCAGCTGGCTAACCTGCGATTGTTTCAACGAACTCAACCAACGGCCCAAAATCGTAGCCGTCAGCGGCCCGAAGCGCCGCGATATAGCGCGCACGGTGGTCGCTTTCGGTAGTGAGCGTCCCGCCGCCCGACCAATCGACGAAGATATCCGGATCAATCGTGGCCAGGTACGCATCCGCCATGATCCGCGCCCAGCGACCGTTGCCGTTCGCGAAGGGATGGACCCAGACCAGCTTGTGGTGAAAGCGCGCGGTGGCTTCCAGCGGCTCGTAGGTGCCGTTCTCGCGCCAGTAGCGGGCATCGTCCAGGCAGGTGCGCATCTCTGTCGAGATGTGCCAGACCGGCACGCCGATGTTCTTCTCTGTCAGACGATAGACGCCCGCCCAGTCCCAGACTTGGCCGAACAGTCGTTTATGGACCTCGCGAGCGGCATCGTCGCTCAGGATGTCGAAGGACTTTGGCCTCCGGTCTAGCCAGGTCAGCCCTTCGATGATGTTTTCGCCCTCCAGCTCGTTCAGTTCGCCGCGCGTGGTGATGTGCTTGGCCTTGAGGCCAAGCAGCTCGTCGGGCGTGAGTGGGGTCGCGCCGGTAGGCTCGTGCAGTTCCAGGGTCACTTCCAGAAATCCCTCGGCATTTCGCGGGCGATTTCGCTCGCGAGTTCCTCAATCATCTCTTCCTGGCTACGCAGGCCTTCGGTCTGCTCTTCCAAGGCCATATGCGCTCGGGTGCGCTGGATGATGCGTCTGGCCTTTTTGCGGGCCTGGGCCATGATAATCTCTTCGACCGGACCCTCGTTCGGAATGATCGCGTAGACGAGCTTGCCCCCCATTGCCTCGGCCATCTTATCGAGTTGGTTCAGGGAGATGGTCCCGGCCTGCTCGTTCTGGATTGAGCTGTAGACGCTGTTACGGGACACGCCCAACCGCTCGGCCAGAGCAGGTGCGCTCATGCCGATGGCTTCCTGGAAGGCCGCAATCCAGCCACCAAGTGGCTTGGCGAAGGCCTGAGCCATTTGGGTAGCCTGATTGATTTTGCCTTCGGCTTGTCTTTGTTTTGCACGTGAGACGGACATTTGCCAACCTGTAGCTTTGCGTTCGTTCCGTAATTGTAATCCCAAAGTATGGCAAAAACGTGAATCATGCAATACCATAGAATGGCAAGACGGCTTGCCTTGCCATATCATAGTTTGGCAAAATGACCGATCAAGCTGGACCGATCACATTCTCAATGGTGCTTGCCGGAAGTAGTACGTTCTCCCCGACCATAAGTTTCTTCGCATCCACGCCCAGCTCCCGGATCACATACCCATTGCCCTGCTTGCGAATATTCCGCATGTAACCATTCCCTACGGCGTCCAAAAACAGGCAGCGGATGTTCTGGTAGTCGCCCCAGACACCCGCGATGGCAACGAGCGGAACGCCATCGGGCAGGCAGTTCACAGTTTCAAAGTCGCGATAGTCGATGCCGTAGTCGCGGGCCTGGTGATAGCTCATGGTGAAGTGGTCGTGTGCAAAACTCATTGGTTTCCCATCCTCGTTAAAGTCCCAGGCCATGGTTGTGACCCCGTTCGCTCTGCAATTCGTTCAGCTCTGTCTCAGCCTCTCCTCGGCGGCCTTCGCTAAGCTCAAGCTCTTCTGCAACTGATCGTCCAGCGCGTTGTAACTCGCTTCTTCGTTCAACAAGCCCTGCAAGGCCGTCATTGATGCGGCCTGCGAACGTATGAGCAAGGTCACGCAGTCGGCCAAGCCAGCCAGCCGTGTCTCGATCCTGCCGGTCGAACGTGTCTCCAAGGCGCTCAATTCCACGGCTGAGGTTTCGCAGGCCGTCACCAACCGCTCGACGCAGGCGAGCAAGTCGCGCTCCAAGGCTGTCAGAGGTGTCGTCATTCATCTCTCCTTGATCTTGATGCAGATGACCGGCGTTCCGGCCAGCGTGCAGGTCTTCAGCTCGGTTCGGTCTGGGTCCAGCGTCAGCCAGGTCTCTTCCCCCTGGTCGATCCGCGTCAGGCCCAGTTCCGCCATCTCCGAGCGTGTCAGCAGGGCCGTCCAAAGCCAGCTCGCGGCCATCATCGATGCGATCCCCGTCACGATCAGCCCCGAGATCACCCATGGCGAGATCGTCAGCCAGCGCCTGATCTGCTCGGTCCGTGTCTCGAAAAAGCTCCTGTTCTCGTTCAGGAAGCGGCGCGTATCGTTCTCGATGGTACGCCGCGCGTCGCTCGCAATGGCCGTCAAATCGCTCCTGAAGCTCTCCAGCTGGGATGCCATCGAGTCGACGTAGTCCTGGCGTATCGTGTCCAGTTCCGCGTTCAGTTTCTCGCTCAGCCGGGTCGGCTTGCCAGTCTTCATGGAAAATCTCTCCTTTCAGGCGCCAGCGTTCGCCGGTCTCGGGGTCTTGGGCGGTCAGGTAGGCCTTGCCGACGCGGGGCAAATCAAAGCCCGCATCGGCAAGGGCATCGAGCATGCTGGCGCGATCCTCGATCAGACCCATAGAAATCTGATCGAGGATCCACGCATGCAGCTCGTCGCGACCATGGGCGCGGGTTGGGGCCTCGATGGTGTCGCGAACCTCCTGGGCGCGCTCCAGCTCCATCGGGTCGGCCCATCCGTGGCGCTGGTTCATCAGGTCGCGCAGGCTGTCATAGGCGTCCTGGTAGCCCGGTGGGGCGATGTTGAGGCTGCGGCCCGTGGTCAGCTCAAGGCGCGAAGTGCAGAAATGCAACTCGACTCGATCCTCGTGGCTGTGACGGACCCAGAGCATGTCATATTGCTCGCCGTCCAGTCCGGCGAAAGACAGCTGCTCGAAGGCGTCCATTACCTCGGCCTGTTGCGCCTCGCTCGGCGCGTCCTCGGCGGCGAAGCTGATCACGCCTGCGCGGTAGGTCCATTGGTGGCGGCTGGCGTCGATCAAAGCCTCGGTGCGGGCCGGATCGCCCCGCAGGACCTCGGGCAAGGGATCACGCGTGACGGTCAGCGGTTGGCCATCGGCATCGCGGACCAGGTCGCGGTTGCCGTCATAGGCCAGCACACGCTCGGCCACGAGGTAGCCGACCGGCCCCGCGCCTGCGCCCTTGCCGTTGGGAAAGAACTTGATCAGCATCACCGCGCCTCATCGAGGAGCTGGGCGAGCTGGCGTTCGATCACCAAGAGGCGGCGCGCGACGGTCAGGCTGTTGAGATCGGTGCGGCCCACCAGCATCGCGCGGTTCAGCCAGCGTGCGATCTGGTTGAGGTTGCCGCCGATGCGCCCAACGGCCAGCACCAACGCCGGATCGACGCGCGGCACGGGCTTGCGGCGACGCGCCTCGGTCAGGCCAAGCGCCTCGCGCAGAAGCGTCGCGGCGGGCAGGCCTGCGGCTTCAGCCTTGGCGCGCAGCTCGGCTTTCTCAGCCGCCGTGCAACGGAAGACGAAGGTCTCCGTCAGCGGCTCCTTTGCGCGGGGTTTGCCCGCGCCGGTGGGGTTCGAAGGGGAGGCTTGCCGCCCCTCGCAAGGTCCTGTGTCATTCGCGCCAGCGTATGACATGGGTCGCCTTGCTGTTCGCTCAGACCGCATGGCGGTGCTCCACGTTTGCGGACGTTTCAAGGATCAAATCTCGGAGGAATTGAAGCTGGTCCTGCCACTCTGTACTGCTCAACGGGGCCGGTGTCCGGGCCGGTAGCCAGAAGCCCAAGTGATGCTCATGCGGTGACATGGGCAGGCTGCGTTCCAGCGTAGTCATGCCTTCCCGGGCCAGCCTCTCGTTCCAGTCCCGGACAAAGCAGATGCCTCTTGGGACAAAGACCAGGCGCTGGCCGTCCGGGGCTCGTTTTGTGCGTGGTCCGCCGGATTGCCCTTCATCGGGCAAATCCGGCGCGGACGCGCGCCCTCGTTCTTTTCTAAGTTCTTGTTCTCTGTTCGGGGGGCGATCCTGTCCCCCTTTCGCGGACAGGTCTGTCCCGCTTTGCGGACAGGATTGTCCCCCTTTGGCGCGGCTAAGCGGGACAACCTTGTCCCCCTCCCGGCGGCGATCCGTGGCCCGTTTCAGGGCCGCTTCGGTCGGACGATAGCGCGACGACTTCCCCTTGTTGGTCCCGCGCTCGACGGTCATGTAGCCCGCCGCCTCGACCTTGTTCAGCGCGCGCTTGACCGATTTGGCGTGCTTGCCGATGGCCGCGCCGATGGTCTCAAAGGACGGGCGGCTCTCTCCGGTCTCGTGGTCGGCATGCGCCAGCGCCAGGTAGAGCGCCACACGCAGAGCGTTGTCGTCCAGCTCGTGGTCGGTGACCATCTCCAGCAGGTATTGCAGCTTGATCTTGCAGAAGGGCAAAAGCTCAGACATCGGCCCCTCCCGCGATTGCGATCACGCCTGTGATCTGGTATCTATTCTGTGCAAACTTTTCGATTTGGCCGTTGACGCGGGAGCCAGCCCAGTCAGCGGCCTTTCGGTTTCTGCCGCACCTGAAAAGGTTCGCCAGAGGCTCGAAAAGCCCAATCAAATCAAGGGGTGGGGTTTTCGGGTTCGCCAACGCAAGCCGTTGAATTCCCACACCCCGCACAGTCCTGCACGGCTCACCACTTTTTAACAAAAAAAAATATTGCGATGCGCATGCCATTGCTTTGCGGATAAGTACGTCCGGTTTTTCGAACTAATCACGGGCGACGCCGATGCGACGGGCCAGTATCACTTTGCTTACCGCTTTCTCCGGTGTCGGTTGGGGCTGCGCAATCCTCCTTGGAATGCTCAGAGCGAACCAGATCCATCCAGTGTTGGGGGTGGGGGTACCTCGTTGGTAGGATTTCCGTTTACAGATTCATCTCCTATGCCTTCAGACCGTGCGAAACCGTTTCTCAAAATTGCTGTCCTCATGCTGAGTCACCCGCGCTTTGGTGATTTCACCGCGGGTTACAAACTTGCGCGTAGTCTCGCCACCTTCAGCGGTTCCACACCTTGCGAATACATCAACAAAATCTGGGGCGCGCATGCGCCAAAGAAACGATGATCTGACAGGTCGGGCGCTTGTTACCCGTGATAGGCGGCCACTGTCTTGAGTTGTGAAAAGCCATAAAGCGCCTCAAAGCCTTTCTCGCGGCCGTGGCCGGATTTGCCCACGCCGCCAAAAGGCAGTTCAACGCCGCCGCCTGCCCCATAGTTGTTGAGGAAGACTTGACCCGCGTGCAGCCCTTTCGCCAACCGCATCTGCCGCGCACCATCGCGTGTCCAGACGCTGGCGACAAGGCCGTAGTCTGTGCTGTTGGCAATGATTAGAGCCTGTTCCTCGGTGTCAAACGGGATCAGAACCTGGACCGGGCCGAAGATTTCATCGCGGGCGAGCGGGTGATCCGGTGGCACGTCCGCGAACAAGGTGGGTCGGGTATAAGCCCCGGTTTCCGGCGCGTCCTTTGTGATCGTCCCTTCTGCCGCAATGGTCAGATCGGCGCCTTTGTCCAGAAAGCTGTTTACCATCTGCTTTTGCCGCTCGGAAATCAGCGGCCCAACGCGAAGATCCTGCATCGCGGGCCCAACGCTAAGCTGTTCATAGGCCGCGGTCATGCGGGATTTGACCTGATCATAGACACCGCGCTGTACCAGAATGCGGGAGGAGGCCGAGCAGGTCTGCCCCGCGTTTTGAATGCCCGCATTTACTAGAAATGGCAGAGCGGCATCCAGATCGGCATCGTCAAACACCAACTGCGGGGATTTTCCGCCCAGCTCCAGCGTCACAGGCACAACGTTTCGCCCCGCAGCCTGTTGCACCAGGCCCCCCGTGGCGACCGAACCAGTGAACGAGATATGGTTGACCCCCGGATGCCCGGACAGTGCGGCTCCGGCCTCGGCCCCCAGACCGGGCACAACATTCAGTGCACCTGCTGGCAGACCCGCTTGCTGTGCGAGATGGGCAAAGGCCAGCGCGGTCAGGCAGGCCTCCTCTGCCGGTTTCAGAACACAGGCGTTGCCCATGGCCAACGCCGCCCCGACCGAACGCCCGATGATCTGCATCGGATAGTTCCACGGCACGATGTGGCCCGTCACCCCATGGGGTTCGCGCAGGGTATAGACGGTATAGCCATCGAGATAGGGGATGGTCTCACCCATCACCTTATCCGCTGCACCGCCGTAGAATTCACAATAGCGCGCCAGCGCAATGGCATCGGCGCGAGCCTGCGTCAGGGGCTTACCCACATCCATCGCCTCAAGCCGCGCCAGATCGTCCACGCGCTCCAACACCAATTGTCCCAGCCGGGTCAGGATGCGACCACGCTCCAAGGCCGCCTTGCGCCCCCAGTCGCCCTTTAACGCAGATCTGGCGGCGGCGACCGCCGCGTCGATATCCACGCCCGAGCCGCGCGCGATCCGACAAATCTCGGTCCCGTCTGACGGGTTGGTTAAAGGCAATGAGTCGCCCGATGCCGCAGGCGTCCAGTTTCCACCGATCAGGCACAGGGTGGGATCAAACCAAAGTGGTTGGGTCATTTTAACCTCCATTCAGGCTCTAACAAAGGGTTTTACGCCGACAACTTCCCGATTTCAGGCAATTGGGGCGCGGCGGCGATCAAGGTTTGCGTGTAGGGATGCTGCGGGTCCGAGAATACCTGTTCGGTCTTGCCTTGTTCGACAATTCGTCCAGATTGCATCACCAGAACATGATCGGTGATGGTACGCACCACACTCAGATCGTGGCTGATGAACAGGTAAGTCAGATCATAAGCCTCGCAGAGTTCGGCAAGCAGATCGAGGATTTGGGCGCGCACCGAAACGTCGAGCGCTGAGACCGCCTCATCGAACAGGATCAGTTCCGGCCGAATGATCAGAGCGCGGGCAATGGCGATCCGCTGGCGTTGCCCGCCCGAGAACTCGTGAATGTATTTGCCCGCATCATCGGGGCCGAGGCCCACTGCCGTCAGCATCTCTGCGATCCGGTCCTGGCGTTCGGAACCCTTTGGTGGCGTTTCCAACAGGTGAAAGGGTTCGGTAATCAGGCGCGCGACACGGTGGCGGGGGTTGAAGCTGCCATAGGGATCCTGAAACACGACCTGCATCTTGCGACGCACCGCAAGGTTGGGCCTGTGGCCGGTGAAAACCGGCTGACTGTCCAGCAGGATCTGACCGGATTGGATCTCTTCCAATCCCAGAATAGCCCGTGTTAGGGTCGATTTTCCGCAACCGGACTCGCCCACCAGCCCCAAACGCTCCCCTCGGTTGAGGGTAAAGCTGACACCATCCACCGCGCGGTGGTGGCGCGGCGGTTCCAGCAGACCTTTGCGGGGAAGGCGGTAATCCCGGACGACCTGCGAAACCTCCAGAAGCGGGCGTTGCTGTGTAGGTTCAGGCAGGGTGACCTGATGACCCGAAGCTTCGAACAACATGCGGGTATAGGGGTGCTGCATATCTCGAAACAGGTTTCGGGTCGCGCCACTTTCGACGACCTCGCCGTGACGCATGATGACAATCTGATCGGCCATGTCCGAGACCACAGCCAGATCATGGGTGATCATCAGCAAGCCCATATCATATTCGCGAACCAGCCCTTTCTGCAGATCAAGGATTTGCGCCTGCGTTGTGACATCCAGTGCCGTCGTCGGCTCATCCGCGATCAAAAGCCTAGGGCGCAATGCGATGGCCATTGCAATGACCACACGCTGACGCTGCCCGCCCGACAGCTCATGCGGATACCGCGACAGAGGGAACCTGTCGGGCGGCAGGCCAACCCGGGTCAAAA
Source organism: Ruegeria sp. YKSF131 (assembly GCF_059612645.1). Classification (NCBI taxonomy): domain Bacteria; kingdom Pseudomonadati; phylum Pseudomonadota; class Alphaproteobacteria; order Rhodobacterales; family Roseobacteraceae; genus Ruegeria; species Ruegeria sp. YKSF131. The sequence goes on from NZ_JBXWQZ010000064.1 coordinate 8,998, forward strand.
CCTCTGTGGCACGGGTCCGAGCCTGAGCAGGAGGCATTGCCTTGTGGATCAGGATGGTCTCCATCACCTGATCGCCGATGGTTTTCACCGGGTTGAGTGCCGTCATCGGTTCCTGAAACACCATCCCGATAGACGCGCCACGCAAGGCGCACATCTCGGCCTCGGATTGGGTCAGCAGGTCAGTGCCGTCCAGTCGGATCACGCCGTCTGCCGTTGCCCCGTTTGGCAGAAGCTGCATCACAGCCAGTGCTGTCATGGATTTGCCCGAACCACTTTCACCTGTCACCGCCACGATCTGGCCTGGATCGATAGACAGGTTCACCCGTTTCAGGATCGACACCCCGTGGATCGACAGGGACAGGTTTTCGACTTGCAGCAACGTCATGCCCGCGCCACCCTGATCCTTGGATCCAACCAGTCGCGCAGACCATCACCCAGCAGGTTCAAACCCAGCACGGTGACAATGATGGCCATGCCCGGAATCAGAGCCAAATGCGGAGCAAAACTGACCATTGTCTGCGCGTCCGCAAGCATACGGCCCCAACTGGGTGTCGGCGGCTGCGCACCCAAACCGACATAGGACAGACCCGCCTCGGCCAGTATGCCCAATGAAAATTGGATGGTACCCTGAACGATCAGCAGGTTGGCAACATTGGGCAGGATATGTTCGGCTGAAATCCGTGCTGCGCCTTTGCCCGACACACGGGCGGCAAGTATGAACTCGCGCTCCCACAGCGACAATGCGGCCCCGCGGGTGATGCGGGCGAAGACGGGGATGTTGAAAATACCGATCGCAATGATCGCGTTGATGGCACCGGCACCGAACACAGCCGTTATCAGGATGGCGATGACCAGCGAGGGAAAGGCAAAGACCAGATCGTTGCCACGCATGATCACCTCATCCAACCACGATCCTTTGCGCGCGGCGGCTGTCAGGCCAAGGGGTACGCCCAGCGCCATGCCGATCCCCACAGCCACCAACGCCACCGCAATCGAAGTGCGCGCTCCGACCATGATCATCGAGAACATGTCGCGGCCGAAGTGATCCGTCCCGAACCAGTGCCGTGCATCGGGCGTCTGAAGTTTGTTGGGGATATCCAGCGCGGCATAGTCGTAGGGTGTCCAGACAAACGAGATCAGCGCCGCCAGCACCACCAGCGACGACAGCGCCGCGCCCAGAATCAGGTTGCGGCTCATGACCGGCTCCTTAGCCTTGGGTCAACGGCTGCATAGGCCAGATCCACCAGAAAATTCACGGTGATCACCGCAAAGACCAGCAGCATCACCACCGATTCGACCGCGATCAGATCGCGGGCCGAAATGGCCTGAAACACCAACCGCCCGAGGCCGGGCAGGTAAAACACCTGTTCGATGATGATCGACCCGGCCAGCAGGAAAGAAAACTGCAAGCCGATGATCGTCAGCACCGGGATCAGCGCGTTTCGCACCCCATGCCGCCACAGAGCCTGACGACGCGACAACCCTTTGGCTCGCGCGGTGCGCATAAAATCCTCGCCCAGAATATCCAGCAGCGCGGATCGCATGACGCGGGCCAGGATCGCGGCCTGAGGAAGGGCCAACGCAATGGCGGGCAAAGTCAGCGAACGCAGCCCCGCCCAAAGGCCCTCGCCCCAGCCAACAAACCCACCGGCATTGAACCAGCGTAGGTTTATGGCAAAGATCAGCACCAGCATCATCGCGAACCAGAAATTCGGCACCGCGATACCAAGCTGTGTCGCCCCCATCACCGCCAGATCCCCGGGCTTGCCCCGACGTGCGGCGGCATAGATCCCGGCGGGAAAGGCGATCAGTGTGGACAGCGTGAGCGCATATAGCGCCAAAGGCAACGATACCCACAGCCGGTCCGCAATCATCTGCGACACCGGTGTGCGGTAGGTGTACGAGGTGCCGAAATCCCCGGCCACCATCCCCCCGACCCAGTTGAAATACCGCTGTACCCTTGATCCATCCAGACCCAGTTCAGCCCGCAGCGCGGCCAACGTATCCTCCTGCGCGTTGACACCCAGCATGAACGAGGCCGGGTCCCCCGGCGCGACCTCGATCACGGCAAAGATAACCACCGAGGCGATAGCAAGGCTGGCAAGCAATGAGATCAGTCGTTTAAGGGTATAGCGAAGCATTGAGGCCACGTTAGGGTCTCAGCCGTCACGGGTCCAGCATCTACGGCATCGCCAGACCGGCAAATGGCGCTGCGCAACCTTTGTCCCTTTCAGCCTGTCAATCCGAATGAGGCCCCTGACCCCGATTTTCGCCATGTTTGTTGCGTGTTTTTTCGATTTCGCACGTTCCGTGTTTTGCTACACTTGTTCGAACCGTTTCCGCAGGCCAGAGCGGCCAAGGAGCAATCCGGGCCGAACCAGGATTTACTGATAGTGTAGCGCTCATGCTGACAGAAAATAGAATTGAGATCGGGTTTCTGCTGTTCGATGGCTTTCCGATGGCTTGCCTGACCTCGGTCATCGAACCGCTGCGCGCTGCAAATGAGATCGCCGGGCAAGAGGCATTTCGCTGGTCTCTTGTGGCGGAAAACGGGGGAAAGGTCAGCTCCAGCGCTCATGTGCGTTTTGAGGCTGAACGCAACCTCTCAGACTGCCAGCCGATTGATATTCTGTTCCTGCTCAGCAGTCCGACCTCGGACTTCAGAAACCCGACCCAGGGGAATGGTGCGTTGCGGGCCTTGTCACGACACGGGACAATTCTGGGCGGTATCAGCGGCGGCGTTTTCCCGCTCGTGCGCTCGGGGGTCATGACCGGCCATCCGGTATCGGTGCACTGGTGTTACGAGGCTGCATTTCTGGCCGAGTTTCCCCAGATAGATGCGCGGCGCGAAGTGATCGTGTCGGATGCCACGCGGTATACTGCGGCCGGCGCGGCGGCCGCGTTTGATCTGGCCCTGCATCTGATTCAGGACCGGTTGGGCGGCGAAGTCGCACATGAGGTGGCCTGCTGGTTCCAGCATCCGATGATGAGAGGGGAGGGTGTTCAGCAACAGGTGCCCAGTGCAAGCAAACCTGCCACGGGTGAAAAGCTGCCGCCGCTTGTGGCGCGATGTGTCGACCTGTTCGCAAGCCGTATCGGCAATCCGATCTCGATCGCGGACATAGCGGATCAAACGGGCGTCACCTCCCGCCAGATCGAGCGCGCCTTCAAACAGGCCACGGGGCAAAGCCCCAGCCATTATTTCCGGTCCATGCGGATGAAGGCGGCCCGTCAGATGGTTGTCTATACCAAGGACCCTATTGCCGACATCGCTGCGGCCATCGGATACAGCTCGGTCACGCCTTTGGTGACACACTATCGGTCCGCCTTTGGTTTAAGCCCCAGCGAGGACCGGCGACGGATCAACCGGTTTCGGGTCGAAGACAACGCCCCGCTGCCCTCAAGCTGACCTTGCCTTCAAAGCGCCGATTTCATTGCGGCCACAATCGCATGATGCAGTGACCCGGCAGACGATCTTGGCCCGTAGACACTGAACGAACCAGAAGCACGGCACAGGACGAAACATCCCAGGTGATGGATTGACGTGCGGGATGCGGCACCGACCGCCATTTTTCGGCAATCCAGACTGCTTAGCAATTCCAGCACTGCCAACACGCCCTCTCCGTCCAGATCAAACCTGACCCATGCGTCTGTCTGTTCGGAAACCGATGCGTTATCCCCAGTGCTTTCTTTCACCAGATGCGCCAGATCTTCATGCGTCACAAAGGGCGCTTCTATCATCCATTGATCAGGCCCGGTCCAGAAGGCTACGATCGGCCCGCCGGTAAACTTACCAACGCCAGGCGTTTCCACTCCGATCAATTGGGATACGACGTTTCGGGTCTTGTTTTCCCGACCCAGCCGAGCGGCGACCGAGGCCAGCGCCACACCCGGAGTTTCGGTACAGGTCACGCTTCCGACCCTGTCGATCTTGGGTTCGGTTTCACCCAGCGCGGTTATTGCTTCAAGATCATGCACGGAGCCGTTCTCCCTCGGGGTCGACGAAATGGGCCGAGACGATTTCAACCTCGACCGTGAGATCGGTCACTGGCGACACAAGGCGCATCTTTTCGCCCTGACGTGTGATGCCGTTTTTCAAAAAGCCAAGGCCGATATGGCTGTCCAGCGACGGCGAATATGCTGCCGATGTGACATAGCCCTGATCATGGGCAGCATCCACGGGACCCGTGGCATTCATCAGATGCCCTCCGGCGGTTACCTTGTCGCCAGCGTTCACAGGCTTGATGCCAACCATCATCAAAGCATCTGGTTCGTTCAGCCCTTCACGCTCGGACAGGACTGAGCCGATGCTGTCTTTCTTCTTGGATACCATCCGACCCATTCCAAGGTTCAGGGCGGTGGTGGTTCCGTTCAACTCGTTGCCTGCGGCGTGACCCTTTTCGATCCGCATGACGCCCAGCGCTTCGGTGCCGTAGGGTACGACATCGAACTCTTCACCTTCCTGCATCAAACGCCGCATCAGCGCGTCGCCGTATCGCGATGGCACCGCGATTTCAAAGGCCAATTCGCCCGAGAAGGAAATACGGAACAACCGCGCGCGCAACCCGCCGCATACGGTGATGTTGCCGCAAGCCATGAACGGGAAGCCTTCATTCGAGATGTCGAACTCGGGATCCACGATCTTTTGTAGAAGTTTGCGCGAATTGGGCCCGGCTACCGCATATTGTGCCCAGGCTTCGGTGGTCGAGATCAGTTGTACATCCATGTCCGGGAACAGGCATTGCCGGACAAATTCCATATGCTGGTAGACCTTGACCGCATTGGCGGTTGTGGTGGTGACCACGAAATGATCCTCGGCCAGACGCGCGGCGGTACCGTCATCCATCGCAATTCCATCCTCGCGCAACATCAGCCCATAGCGAGTTTTGCCGACGGCCAGTTTGGCAAATCCGTTGCAATATAGCCTATTCAGGAAATCCGCCGCATCCGCACCCTGAACATCAATCTTTCCAAGCGTGGTGCAGTCGCACACCCCGACCGAGGCGCGGGTCTGGCGCACTTCACGGTCCACGGATTCCCGCCAATGGGTTTCACCGGGCAGCGGGAACCACTGTGCACGCAGCCAATTGCCGACCTCGACAAACACCGCGCCGCGTTCCTTGGCCCAGTAATGTGACGGGGTCAGGCGGGTTGGATGAAACTCCTTGCCTTTCACCCGGCCAGCAAAGGTTGCAATCGGAACGGGCGTATAGGGCGGGCGGAAGATCGTTGTGCCGGTTTCCGGAATGGACTTACCCGCAAGCTCGGCCATGATCGCAAGCCCGCCCATGTTCGATGTCTTGCCCTGATCGGTGGCCATGCCCAACGTGGTATAGCGTTTCAAATGCTCGACCGAGCGGAACCCTTCCTGATGGCTGAGCTTCACATCCTTGACGGTCACGTCATTCTGCTGATCCAGCCACGCGCGGCTGCAACCCTGAACATACCAGAACGGTGTCTGCGAGATCGGGGTATCCTCGGCCTTAGGCAGATCGGGCAGCGGACCTTTCAGGCCCAGCGCCTGCGCCGCGCCTTCTGCCCCGGATTGCATGGCGCCATGGGTGGACATCACACCATTCGCCGCCCCTGCGACGGACAGCCCAGGCGGCAAGTCCGCGCCGGGCACGAAAGCCGCCAGATCTTCGTTCCACGCGGGACGCCCCCGTTGATGGCAGGTCAAATGCACGTTGGGGTTCCAGCCACCCGAGACGCCAAGCGCGCCGCAGTCCAGCGTGCGCGACGACCCGTCTGCCAGCTCGACCTCGACAAAGGTCAGCCCCAGTCGGCCTTTGGTGTCCCTAACCTGCGCGCCGCGCAGAACTTCATAGTCATGGCTGGTCGGGGCGTCGTCACGGACGTCGACGACAGCAGTAATCCTGACACCCTTTGCGTGCAGGTCCGCAGCGGTGCGGTGGCCGTCATCGTTGTTCGTAAATATGGCGACACGTTGCGCCGCCGTGGTTGCAAACCGATTTGCATAGCTGCGCAACGCACTTGCCAGCATGATGCCGGGCCTGTCGTTGTTTTCAAACGCGATGGGCCGCTCGGTCGCGCCAGCGCATAACAAGGCGCGTTTGGCGTAGATGCGCCAGAGGATCTGCCGCGGTTTACCGGAAGGCAGAGAAGCAAGATGATCGCCCGTCCGCTCAACTGCGCCATAAATGCCGTGATCAAAGGCACCGATCACGGTCGTGCGCGACATCATGCGAACGTTTGGCATTGCAGAAAGTTCAGCGACACTCTGTTTAACCCAATCGGTCGCATCGCTGTCGTTCAGCGAAAAGGATTCGCTGTTGAGCCGCCCGCCAAGTGCGAAATCCTCATCCGCAAGAATGATCTCGGAACCGGCCCGGCCCGCCGTCAGTGCCGCCATCAGCCCGGCTGGACCCGCGCCGATAATCAGCAGATCGCAATGTCGAAACCCCTTGTCATACTCATCGGGGTCTTCCTGCATCGACAATGACCCAAGACCTGCGGCGCGACGGATCATCGGCTCGTACAGCTTTTCCCAGAACGCGGCAGGCCACATGAAGGTTTTGTAGTAGAACCCCGCCGTCAGAAAGGTCGAAAACCTGTCGTTGATTGCCAGAGCGTCAAATCTCAGGCTGGGCCATCGGTTTTGGGAATGGGCCTCAAGCCCCTCGAACATCTCAACGGTCGTGGCACGAGTGTTGGGTTCCTGACGGCTGCCCGTGCGCAGCTCGACAATGGCGTTGGGTTCTTCCGAACCGGCAGTCAGCACGCCACGCGGGCGGTGGTACTTGAACGACCGGCCCATCAGGCGCACGCCATTGGCCAGAAGGGCCGAGGCCAGCGTATCGCCCGGATGTGCATGGTAACTGCGATTATCGAATTTGAAATTCAGGGTTTTGGTGCGGTCGATCTGACCGCCACTCAGCCTATTGTCTTGAGTCATTTGGAACGCCCCTGTGCCCGGGCCACGTCACGGGCCAGTTCCACTTTGGAAATCTCATGTGTCGCGGTGTTGCGAGTAACAACCAGCCAAGATCGGTCGCCCCCCTCGTGGAACCACAACTCGCGGTGTTCGCCGGCTGGATTGTCGCGCAGATAGGCGTAGTCATAAAACGCTTCGGCCGCGTCTTCGGCCAGCCAATCGGGCCTGTTGATCAACGAAGCGTCTCCCAGATAGACGAATTCGGAACTGTCGCGCGGGCCCAGCAAGGGATGATGGATGATCATGGTGCTGCTCCCCTCAGTGCAGGTTGGGCTGGTTGCCCATACCTTTTTCGTCGATCATGCGGCCCGTGCGGAACCGGTCGAACCGATAGGCGGTGGCTGTCGGGTGCGGTTCATCCTTTGCCAGCAGATGCGCAAAGCAATACCCCGACGCCGGAGTTGCCTTGAACCCGCCGTAACACCAGCCGCCATTGAAATAGAGGCCATCGATGCCGGTCCGGTCGATGATGGGCGATCCATCCATGGACATATCCATGATCCCGCCCCACATCCGCAGAAGACGCGCGCGACCGATCATCGGCATCAGGGCCATGCCGCCCTCGCAGACATCTTCGACCACCGGCAGGTTGCCGCGTTGTGCGTACGAATTGTACCCGTCGATATCGCCGCCAAAGACCAGCCCGCCCTTATCGGACTGGCTGACATAGAAATGTCCCGCGCCAAAGGTGATCACGCCGGGCAGAACCGGCTTAAGACCTTCTGAAACGAAGGCTTGCAGGACATGGCTTTCGATTGGCAGCCGCATACCCGCCATGCCCATGACACGTCCCGAATTCCCGGCCACGGCACAGCCAACCTTGCCTGCGCCAATGAACCCTTTCGAAGTTTCAACGCCCAGACATTTTCCGTTTTCGATACGGAAACCGGTCACTTCGCAGTTTTGGATGATATCGACACCGTGGCTGTCTGCCGACCGGGCATATCCCCAGGCCACCGCGTCGTGCCGAACCGTGCCGCCGCGCCGCTGGGCAAGCCCGCCCTTGATCGGGAACCGGGCATCGTTGAAGTTCAGGAACGGGTATTCCTTGCGCACCTGTTCGGCATCCAGCAACTCGGCATCCGCGCCATTCAGGATCATGGCGTTGCCACGTCGCGTAAAGGCGTCGCGCTGGGCGTCTGTGTGGATCAGGTTGATGATCCCGCGCTGGCTGACCATCGCGTTGTAGTTTACGTCCTGCTCAAGACCTTCCCACAGTTTCAGCGAGAACTCGTAGAAAGGTTCGTTGCCGTCCAGCAGGTAATTGGAGCGGATGATGGTTGTATTGCGCCCGACATTGCCGCCACCAATCCAACCTTTTTCAATCACCGCCACATTGCGGAGGCGAAATACCTTGGACAGGTAATGCGCCGTAGATAGGCCATGACCGCCACCGCCGATGACGACGATGTCGTAATGTGGCTTGGGCTCTGGCTCGCGCCAGGCCGGTGTCCACCCTTTGTGCCCGGTAAGAGCCTCTTTGATGACCTTGAAACCAGAGTATCGCATGAATCGGACCTTTTTTTTCAGAATCCGCGAAATAACCGAATTTGGATACTCTTGAATCCGACATCTGTTGTGTTGAATCAGACACCACGACAATCAGCAGGGCCTGCTTAATCTTGCGATTTTTACTGTTGTTGGCAGTGCGCGGTGTCCGCCACGCCGTCCTGCTGCGCCGACAAGGGTCAGAACAGCCGGTAGCCAAAGCTATACACGCGATTTCAGAACCACATAGATGTGGGATTCGGCGCCTAAGACGTCATCAGAAAGACAACGACGGCATAGCCGATGATGGCGGCATATCCCAACGGGTAAATCCATTTGATCGCGTAATTGTCGAGCTTTCTGGCCGTCTCTTCCCGACCGGAAACTTTCAATTTACGCAACATCACGCTGAAGACGATAATCGTTCCTGTCATCAGGAACATGCATTGCAGAATGAAATCCAGAAACGTCAGATAGCCAAGCTTGGGCAAGTCAGCGGAAATGGCCCAGTTGAAGGCCACAAAGACCAACAGGTTGCCGCCTGCGATCTCGATCCGTTTTCGGTATTCATCCAGAAAGAAAAGCGCCCATCCCACCGTGATCAGCACCAGCATCGGCAGGAAAATGCGGATGGTGTAATATGTCAGGTGCCGGGTGCCTTCGAAGACAAGTTCGACCCGGTCGCTTTCGTTGCCCGACAAACCGGTCGTCGTTGACGTCAGAGCCCTGGCATTGCCAAGTATCCATTCCTCTTCGCCCAGCATGTCACCCAGACCGGAGTATTCATCAAGCGCGTGATAGAGAACGAATTGCGACGGAAACACCGATACGACTTCGAAGTGAAATTCCTGCGTATCGAACGGGTATTTGCGAAAGTTGAAATGCGGAGCCTGCAAGGTTAGCGAGGATTTTTCGACAAAAGTCACGTGACCATCATGACGCACGGCAACTGCGGATTCATGAATCCATCGATTGGACTGTTGGTTGTGGATAACAAAAGCCGGGGTTACCACATCCAGCTCAGCGGCGTATTTCACGAAAGCGGGCGGTTCAAAAACCCGAAAATCACGACCAAGGCTTTCCGCATCAAACGCCAGCTCCGGGTCTGTCCATTCGAACCGCAAAACAACCACGGCACCATAGTTTTCCGATTGCTGATCGACGCTGGTAATCTGGTCGATCTTGATACCAACCCCGACTTGCAGCGGGTTGTCCGGGGTTCCCACAAGCGTGTCCTGCTGCCCTTGGAACAAGCCCTGCGCAAAACCTGCGCCGGGAAGGACAGACGCGAAAAGAAAAAGAAGGATTCCGGCAACAAAGCTATTCATGATCGTTAAGAAACGCATTTCGCAATGGTGAGGCTGGGCCCGTCAAACAGGCCCAGCCAACTGGTGTCATTCCGACCAGGAAATGGCAGTCAGGTCGATAGCCGCAGTTGGAGCGTTCTCCCACAGGCCCTGAACACCTGCCTTGGCGACGCCCAGCTTGGCCAGCTGGAACAGGTACCCGTTGACATATTCGTTCGAGATGAGGCGCTGTGCCTCACCCAGAAGACGGGTCCGTGCCTCGGGGTCGGTGGTGGTATTCAGCGTCTCCATCAGCGTCTGAAAGTCGATGCTGTCATACTGGAAGTAATAGTCGGGCCGCGCATAGATGCCGATATCCATCGGTTCGGTGTGGCTGACGATGGTCAGGCCAAACTCTTTGCCTTTGAACACCGATTCCAGCCACTGGGCCCATTCCACATTGATGATTTCAGCCGTGATGCCGACCTCGGCCAGCTGTGCGGCGATAATTTCACCGCCCCGGCGCGCATAAGATGGCGGTGGCAAGTGCAGAGTTGTCTCGAACCCGTTTTCAAATCCCGCCTCTGCCAGCAAAGTCCTGGCCTTTTCGGGATCGTAAGAAGACTGGCCCGTCAGATCGACATAAGCGGGGTTGTGTGGCGCGAAGTGTGTCCCGATCGGGGTGCCGTATCCGAACATGGCGCCGTCGATTATGGCCTGCCGGTCAATTGCATGGGCCAACGCCTGCCGGACACGAATATCATTGAATGGCGGCTGTTTGTTGTTGGTGGACAGGATCGTTTCACCCTCGGTCGATCCAACCAGAACCTGAAACCGCGGGTCAGCTTCAAACTGGGGCAGGTTTTCCGGTGCCGGGAAGTTGTCGAACACGTCCACATCTTCGGCCATCATGGCCGCAAAAGCGGCTGTCGGGTCTGAGATGAATTTGAACGTCGCTGTCTCTAAAGCGGGTTGATCGCCCCAATAATTGGGGTTGCGGTTCAGTGTTATGCTGTCGCCCTGAACCCAGTCACCAAAGGTGTAAGCGCCGGTACCAACCGGGCTTGTCTTGATGGTCTCGATGCTTTCAGGCGCGACGATCACCGCGTCACCCCAGGCAAGATTGAACAGGAAGTTACCGTTCGGATCGGCCAGGGTGATCCTGACTGTCAGCGGATCCACGGCCTCGACGCTTTCGATCCCTGCAAACAATGCTTTCTGCGCGTTGGCGCTGTCCTCGGCCGTGGCCCGGTCAAGGCTGAATTTGACATCCTCGGCATCCATGGTCGTGCCGTCATGGAAGGTCACGCCATCGCGCAGTTTGAAGGTATAAGTTTTGCCGTCTTCGGAAATCTCCCAGCTTTCCGCAAGGCCGGGCACGACCGAACCGTCGCCCATGAAACGGGTCAGACCTTCGAAAATGTTGGTGTAGACAACCGAATCGATGGCCTGAGCTGCTGCGCTGGTCGGATCTAGATGCGGGGGTTCCAGCTGCATGGCGATGGTGATGTCGGATTTGGCCAAAACCTGCGTTGCCAACAGGCTGGCGCCGATCGCCACGGTCGACGCGAATGTCCGAAGCACGTGTTTTGTCATGTGAACTCTCCCAACTGAAAATCTGCGCCCATGTTTTCCGGGCCGTTTTATCGGCAGTGTTCCTTTAAACCTGAGGTCAATCAAGGGAATGTTCGCGCAACCGGGGTTTCTTTGGCCCCGGCTGATCTGCTATGCCGCACTGCAACATATGCACTGCAGGAGCCAACCATGAGCGCCACCGCCCGCAAAAAGGCCCCGAACGCCGAAGATATTCGAGCCCGAAAAGGCGGCGTGCCTCTGGTCTCGCTGACCGCATACACGACGCCTATGGCGCGCCTGATGGACACGCATTGTGACTTTGTTCTTGTGGGGGACAGCGTCGGGATGGTTTTGCACGGGCTGGAATCCACCCTTGGTGTCACGATGGAGATGATGATCCTGCACGGTCAGGCCGTCGCACGCGGGCTGAGCACGGCGATGATGGTTATCGACATGCCGTTTGGCAGCTATGAGGAAAGCCCGGCACAAGCGTTTCGCAACGCGGCGCGGCTGATGGCGGAAACAGGTGCGGGGGCAGCCAAGCTGGAAGGCGGTGTCGAGATGGCCGAAACCATCCGCTTTCTGGTCAGGCGCGGCATCCCGGTGATGGCCCATATCGGTCTGACGCCGCAATCGATCAACACACTGGGCGGCTACAAGGTGCAGGGGCGTGACGAACAGGCCGAAACCGTCATGGCAGACGCCCGCGCCGTGACCGAGGCTGGCGCGTTTTCCGTGGTGCTTGAGAAAGTGCCGCAAGGTCTGGCCGACAGGATCACCGAACAGGTTGCCATCCCCACCATCGGAATCGGAGCGTCCGCCGGTTGTGACGGTCAGATTCTGGTCGTCGATGACATGGTCGGCTTTTTCACCGCCTTCAAACCCAAATTCGTCAAACGCTATGCCGAGCTTGGCCCGTTGGCCGAAGCCGCCATCGCAGAATACGCGGCCGAAGTGCGTGCGCGGACATTTCCGGCGGACGAACATGTCTTTGCTGATCAGGCTCCGGCGAAAGGACCAAAGACGTGACCGCGCCGATCCTGCGCTCGCTGGCGGAACTGCGAACCAAGACGACAGAATGGCACCGCGCAGGTGACGTTATCGGCGTTGTACCGACAATGGGCGCACTGCACGAAGGGCATTTGTCGCTGGCGCAGGCCGCAAAGGAAAACTGTGACCGGGTGATCGTGACGATCTTTGTGAACCCCAAGCAGTTCAACAACCCCGAAGATCTGGCGAACTATCCCCGCACGGAACATGAAGACGCGCAAAAGCTGGCCCCTTATGGCGTGGATGCGATCTATGTGCCGGACCTTCAGGAAATCTATCCCGACGGCTTTTCCACCACGGTATCCGTGGCCGGTTTGACCGACATGATGGAAGGCCCTTTCCGCCCCGGCCATTTCGAAGGCGTGGCAACTGTAGTGGCCAAGCTGTTCCTGCAAACGCAGGCGGATCGAGCCTATTTCGGGGAAAAAGACTACCAGCAGCTGCTGGTGGTGCGCCGCATGGCCCGCGATCTGGACATTCCCATCGAGGTTGTTGGCTGCCCAACCGTGCGCGAGCCTTCGGGGTTGGCGATGTCGTCGCGCAATCTGCTGTTGTCGCCCGAGGGCGTAAAGGTCGCGTCCCGCATGAACGAGGTCATGCGGCGGGTGGCGGATAAGCTTGCCGCTGGCAAGGAATTCACGGTGCTGGCGCAAGACGCAAAAGCCGCATTATTGGACGCTGGTTTTACCGAGGTGGAATATATCGATCTGCGCTGCGCCGAGACGCTGGAAAGCCTGCCCAATGCCTGCAAACCCGCGCGCTTGTTCGTCACGGCCTGGGCCGATGGCGTCCGCCTGATCGACAATATTCCCGTCGATCCGGTCTGATTTCTGCTCTGGCCCCGGCGCCGTTGTTTGCGCTAAAGTCGCGCAAAATGACACCGGGGGAGAGCGGACATGACCTATATTTTAGCAATTGATCAGGGCACCACGTCCTCGCGCGCGATCCTGTTCGACGGGCAGATGAACCGTGTTGGCACCGCTCAGCAGGAGTTCCCCCAGCATTTCCCGCAAGAAGGTTGGGTTGAACACGACCCCGAGGATATCTGGTCCAGCGTTCTGCATGTGTGTCGCGAGGTGATGGAAAGCGCCGGTGTTTCGGCTGACCAGATCACCGGTATCGGCATCACCAACCAGCGTGAAACCACTGTGGTCTGGGACAAGCAGACCGGCAAGGCCATCCATAACGCGATTGTCTGGCAGGACCGCCGCACCGCCGAAATCTGCGCCCGATACAAGCAGGCCGGGTGTGAGGATGACGTCACCGCCCAGACCGGCCTGCTGCTGGACCCTTATTTCTCGGGCACCAAGGTCAAATGGCTGCTGGACACCGTTTCAGGCGCACGCGCGCGGGCTGAGGCCGGAGAGTTGCTGTTCGGCACCATCGACAGTTTCCTGATCTGGCGTCTGACCGAAGGTCGTGTCCATGCCACTGACGCCACCAACGCCGCCCGCACCCTGCTGTTCGACATTCACAAAGGCGCCTGGAGCGCTGAAATTTGCGAGTTGCTGGATGTACCCGTTCATATGTTGCCGAACGTGCAGGATTGCGCCTCGGATTTCGGCGCAACCACCTTGCTTGGTGGGAACATCCCCATTCTGGGTGTGGCAGGCGATCAGCAGGCAGCCACCATCGGTCAGGCCTGTTTCCAGCCCGGTATGATGAAATCAACCTATGGCACGGGCTGTTTCGCACTGCTGAACACAGGTGCGCAGCCGGTTGAATCGAAAAACCGTCTTCTGACGACAATCGCTTACCAATTGGACGGTCAGCGCACCTATGCGCTGGAAGGGTCGATCTTTATCGCCGGGGCCGCCGTGCAATGGCTGCGCGATGCGTTGCAGATCATCGATTCGGCCCCGCAAAGCGGCGATCTGGCGGCGCAGGCCGACCCGAACCAGCATGTGATTCTGGTGCCAGCCTTTACGGGTCTTGGGGCTCCTTACTGGAAGCCGGATTGCCGCGGTGCGATGTTCGGGCTGACGCGCAATTCCGGCCGGGCCGAGATTGCCCGCGCCACGCTGGAAAGCATCGCCTTTCAGACCCGCGACCTGTGGCACGCCATGCAGGGCGACTGGGGGGCCGAGGCGGATGTCATCCTGCGCGTCGATGGCGGGATGAGTGCATCTGACTGGACAATGCAAGGTCTTTCAGATTGTCTGGGTGCCCCGGTGGATCGCCCGGTTATGCAGGAAACGACCGCCCTTGGCGCCGCATGGCTGGCAGGTATGAAAGCCGGGATATACCCGGATCAGGCCGGTTTTGCCCAAACATGGGCGCTGGACCGCCGGTTCGAGCCAACGCAAGAACAAGCCGAACGCGACGCGGCCTATGATCGCTGGCAACGGGCGGTTCAGGCGGCGATGGCGTTCTAGCGGTGATCTTTCAACAAGCGCTGCTTCTGCCTTGACCAGTCACGCTTGGCCTGAGTTTCGCGCTTGTCGTGGGTTTTCTTACCCTTGGCGATGCCGATTTTAACCTTGGCCAGTCCTCTGTGGTTGAAATACAGAACCAGCGGCACCAGAGTCATGCCCTTGCGCTGCGTCGCGTTCCACAGGTTCGACATCTGCTTGCGGGACACCAGCAGTTTGCGGCGGCGACGTTCTTCGTGCTTGAACATCTTGGCCTGCTCATACGGCGCGATATAGCTGTTGACCAGCCAGAGCTCTCCGTCATCGACCGTGGCATAGCTTTCGGCGATGTTCGAGCCGCCCGCGCGCAGGGATTTGACCTCGGACCCATGCAGGATGATGCCACATTCAATGTCCTCTTCGATTGCGTAATCGAAGCGGGCGCGCCGGTTTTCGGCGATTACCTTGTAATTCGGGTCTGTCTTCTGCTTGGCCATGACGCGTTGATTTAGGCGGCTTGGGCCGCCCTTGCAAGGCAGGGATTTTCGGAGTGCGTCAGGATTTGGCAGAAATGATCAGGTCCGGGCCGAAAATCGTGTCCGCATGGTTGTGCAGGTAGATCTTGAGCCACGGTGTAAACCGGTCCGGGTGGCGGGCCACTTCGGCCAACAGGTCATGGTAGTCGATCCAGCGGATATCCATGACTTCGTCCGGATTAGGTGAGATTTTCAGCGGTCCGCGCACATGGGCCAGAAAAACGTCGACAACTTCGTTTTCCACCATGCCGTTCCCAACATCGGCGTGGTATTCCAAACGGTGACGGTATTCAGGGTAAAGACCTGTGATCCCCAGCTCTTCGTTCAAGCGGCGCACGGCGCAGGTTGAGGAGCTTTCGTCCCAGTCGGGATGCGTGCAGCAAGTGTTCGCCCACAGGCCGGGCGTGTGGTATTTGCCCAGCGCCCGGCGCTGCAACAAAATCTCGGTGCCCCTTACGACAAACACCGACACGGCCTTGTGCTTGAGGCCCTTTTCGTGAGCTTCAAGTTTGTCTACCGGGGTCAATTCACCATCAACCCAAGCCGGGATCATAATGCCCATCTGTCCTCTCCTGCTGCCAATCCGCCTGACGGGCGCTGATGTTGGGTTTAGCTATT
>NZ_JBXWQZ010000065.1:0-24587 GCF_059612645.1 Ruegeria sp. YKSF131
AAGATCTTTCCCGCACCGCAGCAAACGAGCAAAGCCTGACAAGAAAGGCACTCGCGCTCAGTTCGGTACGCCTCTCTCTGCGCCAGCAACACGTTGTTTTTCAACAATATCAGCCCGAAGCGGTCAATTTTTCATATATATGTTTAGAGGTTCAGTTTTTGTGCTAGCATCGTCCGATTGCGAGCAGGCCTGTTCGGATGGACTGACAAAATGGGGAAGTGATGATGCTGGTTGACCGATACGGACTGACACTGACGACAAGTCTACCCGAAGCGCGGGACGCATATGTTGAAGGACTTGATCACATTCTTGCAGCGACGTTTGGCGCTAATGATGCTTTCAGTGCATCTGTAGCTGCCGATCCCGGTTTTGCCCTCGGTCATGTTGGCCTTGCGCGAGCCCGAATGTACGACGGCGATATGCCTGGCGCCAAAGAGGCAATTGCTTCGGCACTCTCCTGCGCATCAGGGTTAACCGAACGTGAAAAGAGCCATCTCTCGGTTTTCGACCTCCTATTTCAGGGCCGAGCGTCCGAAGCCCGAGGCGCAGTTCTGGAACACTCTGCAAATCATCCGCGCGATGTCTTGGTGGCGCAGATTTGCACCAATATTTTTGGCTTAATAGGGATGTCGGGCGAACCAGGTCGAGAAAGCATACAATTAGCTTATACCACCAAACTGTTTGATGCCTTGGGCGACGATTGGTGGATAATGAGCGTGCACGGTCAGGCGCTATGCGAGGTGGGACGGCTCGACGAGGCAATGGCTGTGATGGACCGCTCTCTCGCCTTGAACAATACCAACGCGAATGCCTCGCATTTCAAAGCGCATACACTCTACGAACAGGGGTCTGGGGAAGCTGGTCGCGCCTATCTTGCCGACTGGATTTCGGACTATGATACGCGCTCCTTGTTGCACGGCCATTTGAGCTGGCATCGCGCTTTGTGGGCATTGGAGCAGGAGGATGAAACGGAGCTTTGGTCGATTTACGATGGAGCGATATCCCCGTCGGCGTCCTATTCGCTGCCAATTAATGTTCTGACCGACGCTGCTGCTCTTCTGTATCGTGCTGAGATTGCCGGTTTCAATGTGGCGCCCGACCGTTGGAGAAATCTGAGCGATTACGCATCACAATTTTTTCCAAATCCGGGCATGAGTTTTGCTGACATTCACAGTGCGCTGGCCCATGCCATGGCTGGAGATGGAGAACGGCTTGCGTTCCTGACCGAAACGCAGTCAGGTTTTGCGGCAGACCTTGTACGCCCTGTGGCACAAGCTTGGGGTGCTATCGCGCGGCAGGATTGGACGGCTGCACTGCAACACCTAACGCCGGTTATGGCGGATCACGCTCGCCTCGGTGGCAGCCGAGCGCAGCGCGACTTACTAGAGCTGACTTACTTGAACCTGCTGTTGAGATCCGGACATGCTCAAGAGGCGCATAGAACGGCAATAGCACGACGCCCGATCTTCAGTCAGAGCGCGCCAATTTCTGGCTTTAGCTGAATTGTGAACGACCCTTTTGTCCCGCATAGATGCCCAGCCCCCTGCCGTCGGACCAAGCGATTGACGTATCTTTCCGCGTTTGATGCGCAAAACCATTGCAGAACGGAACCCTTCACGATTTTCTGGGAACACCACAACTTATCACGGACAGGACCCCGAATTGGACTGGCGCGATCACGGCATCCTACTGACCTCTCGCCGCCACGGCGAAACCTCGGCGATTATCGAGGTCTTTACCGAATCCCACGGGCGTCATGCTGGTGTGGTGCGGGGCGGGACCAGCCGCAAGATCGCACCCATCCTGCAACCCGGCGCGCAACTGGATGTGCTGTGGCGTGCGCGGCTGGAGGAACATATCGGCACCTTTCAGGTCGAACCCCTGCGCTCGCGCGCGGCGGCGGCGTTTTCCGGGCGGCTGGCCCTGTCCGGGCTGAACGCCGTCGTGTCGCTTTTGTCCTTCTGCCTGCCCGAGCGGGAAGCGCACCCGGCGCTCTATACCCGAACCGAGCGGTTGATGGACCTGTTGGGACAGGATGAGATCTGGCCGCTGGCCTACCTGCGATGGGAACTGGCGTTGCTGGACGAACTTGGCTTTGGCCTTGACCTGACCGCCTGCGCCGCGACCGGCACGACCGAGGGGCTGGTCTATGTGTCGCCCAAGACCGGGCGCGCCGTCAGTGCCAAAGGGGCGGGGGAATGGGCAGACAAGATGTTGCCGCTGCCGCCCTGCCTGCGGGGCGAAGGCACCGCGCCGGATGCCGAGATTGCCGAAGCTTTGCGCACAACAGGATATTTCCTGAACCACCGCGTCGCCCCTGCGCTGGGGCATAACCCACTGCCCGAGGCGCGCGCGCGGTTCGTGGATCAGGTCACTCGGCGGCTGTGAACACCATCTCGTGCCCGTCCTCATTGCGCAGGATCAGCACATCGCCTGACACTTCGGACTGGGTCATGGCCAAAAGGGCGGCGAAATAGACCCCTTCGGCCTCAAGCCCGGCGCAGGCGGCCCGCGTTGCTCTCAGGTCCTGAATTTCGAACCACGGGTAGGGCGCGTTCAGCGTGCCGTCATAGCTGTTGCAGGGGGCGTTTCCGGCGATCCTGCCCTCTTCGGGGAACCGCAGCAGGGCGCTGGCGGCAAAGGGCTGTCCGTCGATCTCCTGCAGCGCCCATGTCCGGTCTGCTGCGCCATAGGCGGCAACGGATTCATCCCTGTCGCATTGAGACAGGGCCATCAAAGGCAGGGTCAGGATAAGGCGTGTCATGGCAGGGTTCTAGCGTATCAGCCGTATCTGCGGAACCGGGTCAGTAGGGCAAAGACCCGTTCAGAAGCCGCTCGCGCACTTCCAGCCGGGGTGCCCAGTTGTATCGCGTATCCTCGCGCACCGGCGCCCAGAACAAGACACCGCTGTTGCGCCAGGGGTCGAGGATAATGCCATCATACATCGTGTCCCCCTTGGCGCTGATCGATGCCGAATGGTGGATGATGCGAAACGGGGTCGGCGGTGACGTGGCCCAATGCAGATCCAGCGTCCGGAAATTCTCCTGCCGCAGGCGTTTGGTCATCGCTTCGGCCCAGTCATTGCACAGGCCCTTTTCGCGGAACCCGTTGATGATCTTGGCGTTGTGGATGATCGCCGGGTCGGTGACATTCCAGTCCTGCTTCAGCTGCTGCGAATAGGCAAAGGCAATCGTGGCCGCTTGCTGTGCCTCGGCCGGATCGACATCCGCCCCAAGCCCCCGGATCGATTGCGCCAGCGCGTCCACATCACTCCGGCTCACCGTCGGCTGCGAGGTGGTGCAAGCCGCCAGAGCAAGAGCCGCAAGAACGGCCCACATGGCAAGGAAAGGTCGGGTCATGCGGTTTCCCAAAAGTTAATTGCGACGTCTCGTGTTCGGTTGATGCTCTACCGGTGAAAGGGGTGGGATCAAAGGGGGAAGTTTTGAAACACGTGGGTCATTTGTGACCGTCACGCGGGCCACGAGGGGCGATGGTTTGCTTTGTACAAAACGTACTCTGCATGGTTCGGACCGCGTACAGATTGTACAAAACAGGAAAAAGACCCGGCGCAAGCGCCGGGCCAGTCGGGGAAACAGGACTGCCAGAATGGGTCACCCGAGCAGACGTCGTGCGATGACCTGTGCCTGAATTTCAGCAGCCCCTTCGAAAATGTTAAGGATACGCGCGTCACACAGAACGCGGCTGATCTTGTATTCCAGCGCAAAGCCGTTGCCGCCATGAATCTGCAACCCGTTGTCCGCCGCAGCCCAGGCCACACGCGCACCAAGCAGCTTGGCCATACCGGCCTCAAGGTCACAGCGCTGGCCGTGATCTTTTTCCCATGCGCTGAAATAGGTCAGCTGACGCGCGATCATGATCTCGACCGCCATCATCGCCAGCTTGCCGGCCACGCGCGGGAAATTGATCAGGGATTTTCCGAACTGCTTGCGGTCGATCGCATATTGCATGGCGATGTCCAGCGCACACTGTGCCACGCCGATGGCGCGGGCGGCGGTCTGGATGCGCGCACTTTCGAAGGTTTCCATCAACTGCTTGAAACCTTTACCTTCTTCTCCGCCCAGCAGGTTCTCACCCTTGACATGGAAGCCGTCAAAACCCAGCTCGTATTCCTTCATGCCGCGATAGCCCAGAACCTCGATCTCGCCACCGGTCATGCCGGGGGTGGGAAAGGGATTCTCGTCAGTGCCCGGTGTCTTTTCCGCCAGGAACATGGACAGGCCGCGGTGGTCGGTGCTGTCGGGGTTGGTCCGAGCCAGCAGGGTCATCACATGGGTCCGCGCGGCGTGGGTGATCCAGGTCTTGTTGCCGGTTATCTTGTAATCGCCATTCGCGTCCTTGACCGCGCGCGTACGCAGGCTGCCAAGGTCTGAACCGGTGTTGGGTTCCGTGAAAACGGCAGTCGGCAGGATCTCGGCGCTGGCAATCTTTGGCAGCCACTGTGCCTTTTGCGCGTCGGTGCCGCCTGCGATGATCAACTCGGCCGCAATCTCGGATCGGGTACCCAGCGAACCAACGCCGATATAGCCGCGCGACAGTTCCTCGGACACCACGCACATTGATGCTTTGGACAGACCGAACCCACCGAACTCCTCGGGGATGGTCAGGCCGAAAACACCCATTTCCGCCAGTTCTTCAATGATTTCCAGCGGAATCAGTTCATCCTTCAGGTGCCAGTCATGCGCGTTTGGTTCGACCTTTTCCAGCGCGTAGCGGCGGAACTGGTCCCGGATCATCTCAAGCTCTTCATCCAGACCAGACGCGCCGAACATCGTAGCTCCGGCCTGATCCTGCATCAGCGCAACCAGACGGCTGCGCGCAGCCTGAGAATTGGCCCGCGCCATCAGGGTCTGCACTTCGGTCGACTGAAAGCCCGACAGCGCATCCCAGCCAAGGCCCATATCCTGAAGACGCACCACCTCGCCCTGGTTCATCGGAATACCGCCCGCCACCTGGTGCAGATATTCGCCAAACGCGATCTGGTGCAGCAACTGCTCGGTCTCGCCAAATTTACCATCGGCTTGCAGCGCTTCTGCCCAGCGCTGCATCTGTTGCAGCGACTGCGAATAAGTCGCCAGCCAGGCCAGACCATGCGCAGCGGTCTGATTTGCTTCGATCAATGCGCCAGAGACCCGGCCTTCAGCGGTCACCATGCCACGCACGGATGCGCGGGCTTTTTCAAAAACGGCGTCCACAGCAGGCACGGCGGCTCGCGTCAAATCCAGAAGATCGGGCAATACTGCATCAGTTGTCATTTGGGTCATATCCTGTCCGTCATGGGCCATGAATCGCGTCCTTTCCTCGGTCGTCTGGTCATATCATGCTGCACGTGCAGCGCAACAAAAATACTAATTATGCCGTTAAAAAGTTCAAAAATTACCTGAACATTTTTGCAATGCAGAAGAAAATCCAGATGATATCTAGAGGGCATGGACCTGTTTTCCCTTCTGTCGCCGCAAGAGCTGTTACTTGCCATCGCCGTTGCCTTTGCCGCCGGGTGGGTCAAGGGCATGGTTGGATTTGCCATGCCCATGGTGTTTGTATCTGGCCTGAATTCGTTTCTGCCGCCGGATCTGACCTTGGCGGGGCTGATCCTGCCGACCCTTGTCACCAATGGCGTTCAGGCTTTTCGCGGGGGCGCCAGCGCCGCACTCAGCTCTATTCGCCGGTTTCGGGTGTTCCTGGTGGTTGGCGGTATTTTTCTGGTGCTGAGCGCACAGCTGGTCACGCTGGTGCCCGGCTCGGTCTTCCTGCTGCTGATCGGCGCGTTCGTGTCCTTCTTCGCCCTTGTGCAGGTTCTGGGCGTCAGGCTGGTGCTAAATCATCCATCAACCGGTGTTGAGGCCGTTGTTGGCGGTGTCGCCGGGTTCGTGGGTGGCATGTCGGGCATTTGGGGTCCCCCCACAGTTGCATATCTGACGGCCTTGAATACCCCGAAGGCCGAGCAGATCCGAATTCAGGGTGTCATCTATGGATTGGGGGCGGTCATGCTGCTGGCCGCGCATGTCTGGTCCGGTTTTCTGCGCGTGCAAACGGTCCCGTTTTCAGTAATCCTGATCGTTCCTGCCATTCTAGGGATGTGGGTCGGATTGAAACTGCAGGACCGCATCGATCAGGCCAGCTTTCGCAAGGCCACGCTGTTCGTTTTGCTGGTGGCGGGCGTGAACCTACTGCGGCGTGGCCTGATGGGCTGAAGCTCTAGTCCGGTCGCCTGTCTGCAAACCGGAACGCGAAATACAGACCCAGCATCAGAAAGAACAGGCCCGAAATGTCGCCGATCAGGAACGCGATGTACTCAACCGTTGCACTGCCAAAGACCAGATTGGTCAGGCCAGAGACCAGAAAGGATGTGGCTATGCCCACGCCCATAACGCAAACCCAGCAGGGTTTGCGGTTCGGGTTGGGGAACAGGTCCCATCCGACAGCCTTCAGCAGATAGAAAACCGCAGGAACCGTCAGGACGGCGATAGCAATTGCCAGCAGGCGGGTGGGCAGGAAAACATCCGTTCCCGCCAGATAGGCAAAGACGATGAACACACCCGGCAGCATTGCAAATATTGCGCGCCACCCCAACAGCCAGGCCGACAGAACCCGTACGCCATGCGGCAAAAACAGCAGGCTCGCCCGGCTTGGGTATTCCGGAAAAAACACGTTCTGCATTGGCATCAGCACAGCGAAGGTCAGTATCGACGCCAGTACATAAGCCAGTGAAGCCGCAAGGGTGTCAGTCGCCCAGCCGCGCATCGCGATCACATCACCGTGCACGCACGGGGCGCGTCATCTGGGGGCATGAACGATGTACCGCCCGCGATTGGCGCTGCCACTTTGTGAAAGATAGCCTTTTTCGACCAGCGATTTCAGCGCGCGAAAAAACGTTGGGCGCGAAATGCTTTGGACCAGCGTATGCTCGATCAACCCGAACGTACGCACTTCTTGAGTGGATTTTGAAAGCTCTTCCGCGGCGTAATAGATGTCGCGCTCAACCGGAGATAGTTTTTCCAGCCCAAGCGTCCGCTCCATGCTTTGCATCAATTTGCGTAGTTCGGTGAGTTTCGAGATTTCCGTCATGGTGTTACCTGTAGTTTTCTGTGCCAACCGCCGCCTGTCCGCGACCATTTGAACCACACTGATCGCAATACCAACCAGCCAGTCCCATGTTGACACTCATCCCCGTTTACTTAGACTAGAAGCCTGATTAGGTTGCTCAATCCAGCGTTGTGAGTGTGCGCATATGAGCTTCCACAAAGTCCTTTCAGTCAGTGCCCGGCGCGAATGTGCCGGGCTTTTTCGTCTCAACAGTAACTAGGCCTAGCGCAGATCGCACTTTGAAACAACGCACTTGTATGTGCATTTAATGACATACAACTATAAGATGAGTATTTAGCGGACGGCTAAAGAAGCTGCGGATTGGCAAAAAGAAAGGGGCTCAGCGGCCCCTTTTTTTCGTTTATCCGATTGCGACGGCTTTGATGTCGTCATCAATGAATGGCAGATACTGCTCGAAGTTTTCGGCAAACATCTGCACCAGTTTCTCGGCCTGCTTGTCGAATGCGGCCTGATCATCCCAGGTCCGACGTGGGTCAAGCAGAACTTCGGGGACACCCGGGACAGAGACGGGAACGTCAAAGCCGAAATTGGCGTCCTTGCGGAACTCGGCGTCGCGCAGCGAACCATCCAGCGCTGCGGTCAGCAGGGCACGGGTGGCCTTGATCGGCATCCGGCTGCCGATACCATAGGCGCCACCGGTCCAGCCTGTGTTGACCAGCCAACAGGTCGCGCCGTGTTGGGCGATCTTGTCGCGCAGCAGGTTTCCGTAGACTTCCGGGCGGCGCGGCATGAACGGAGCACCAAAGCAGGTCGAGAAGGTGGGTTGCGGTTCGGTAACGCCACGCTCGGTCCCGGCCACCTTTGACGTGAAGCCCGACAGGAAGTGATACATTGCCTGCGCAGGCGTCAGCCGCGCGATCGGAGGCAGTACACCAAAGGCATCGCAGGTCAGCATAATGATGTTTTTCGGATGCCCACCCAGCGCGCTTTTGGATGCGTTCGAAATATATTCAAGCGGATAGGCGCAACGCATGTTCGCGGTCAGGGAGTCGTCGTCGAAATCCAGTTCCTTGGTCTCGGCGTCAAAGACCATGTTTTCGATCACGGTGCCGAATTTCGAGGTGGTCGCGTAAATCTCCGGCTCGGCTTCGGCGTTCAGGTTGATGGTCTTGGCATAGCAGCCGCCTTCGAAGTTGAAGGTGCCCCGATCCGACCAGCCGTGCTCGTCATCCCCGATCAGCGTGCGCGACGGATCGGCGGACAGGGTTGTCTTGCCAGTGCCGGACAGGCCAAAGAACACGGCGGTGTCGACCGCGTTGCCGACAGCATGGTTGGCCGAGCAGTGCATCGGCATCACACCCTTTTCGGGCAGCATGTAGTTCAGCAGGGTGAATACGGATTTCTTATTTTCACCTGCATATTCGGTGCCGCCGATCAGGATCAGCTTGCGGTCGAAGTTCAGCGCGATCACCGTTTCGCCGCGGCAGTTATGTTTGGCCGGGTCAGCCTTGAAGCTAGGGCAGTTGATGATGGTGAAGTCTGCGGTGAACTCGTCCAGATCCTCGCGGTCGGGACGGCGCAACAGGTGGCGGATGAACAGGTTGTGCCAGGCAAGCTCAGTCACCATGCGCACGTTGATTGCGTAGGTTGGATCGGCGCCCCCGACGAGGTCCTGCACGAAATAGTCACGGCCTTTCATATGCGCCAGCATGTCTTGGTAGAGGGCGTCAAATCCCTCCGGCGTCATCTCGGCATTGTTTTCCCACCAGATGGTGTCGGCCACGCTGCTGGTTTTGACGACATGCTTGTCCTTGGGCGAGCGACCGGTGAACTTGCCAGTGGTGACCAGAAAGGCACCGCCATTTCCAAGTGTACCTTCGCCGCGCTTCAACGCTTCTTCGATCAGCGCCGGTTCCATGAAGTTATAATAGACATTGCCCAGACCCTCGATGCCCTGATCCTCGAGGCGGAATTGCGGGTTAACCCGTCCAGATGTCATGTGTGTCTTCTCCTGTGGCGGCGCCGGGGCTTTGGGCCCTGAGGCGCCTTTGGGGCAGTGTACCGGGAAAACCGGCGGCTGAGCGCGTCTTATCATGGTCGTTCAGGACATGAACAGGCGGGTTTGACGCAGTTAGCGCAACCAAGCTCGGGTTTAGCGCCATCACAAATTCAATGACCGAGAACCGGGCATATTTTTGCGGGCATAAAGGCAAATTTGCCGCAGACCTGCCGCAACAAAGGCACGATTCGCAGTTACGGATTGATTCGGCGTCTTAAAACCGCCAACAATGCCTTACAAATAAGCGAATTATTGCGCGAGTGAGCAGGAATAGGGGTGAGCCCGATGTCAAAGATTGCACTTGTGGATGACGATAGAAACATTCTGACGTCTGTATCCATGACACTCGAAGCCGAAGGTTTCGAGGTTGAAACTTATAATGATGGCCAGGCCGCGTTGGATGCGTTCAACAAAAAGCTGCCGGACATGGCCGTGCTCGATATAAAGATGCCGCGTATGGATGGCATGGATCTGCTACAGCGGCTGCGTCAGAAAACGCAGATGCCGGTGATCTTTCTGACCTCGAAAGATGATGAAATCGACGAGGTTCTGGGTCTGCGCATGGGCGCGGATGACTATGTAAAAAAGCCCTTCTCGCAACGGTTACTGGTTGAGCGCATCCGCGCGCTGCTGCGCCGGCAAGAAGCAACAAGCGGCGATGCGATCGCTGCCAATAGCAATGACACAAAGGTTATGGAACGCGGCGACTTGCGGATGGACCCGCTGCGCCATGCAGTCAGCTGGAAAGGGAATGATGTATCCCTGACCGTGACCGAATTCCTGCTTCTTCAGGCACTTGCCCAGCGTCCGGGTTTCGTCAAAAGCCGCGACCAGCTGATGGATGTGGCCTATGATGATCAGGTTTATGTGGATGACCGGACGATCGACAGCCACATCAAGCGTCTGCGCAAGAAGATGCGCGCGGCTGATCCCGAGTTTTCGGCGATCGAAACCCTTTATGGTATCGGTTACCGGTACAACGAAGAATAGGCGCCACGCCAGCAAGGGGTAATGGGCTCTCGTGCGCGACACCGAAGCAGCAAGCGAACTACGTGACGGTGACGTCGTACTCGGGGATGACTGGGTCATTCCCGACGATTCCGAGTCAGCGGAACTGAGGGAAAAACGTTCTCAGAGAAACCTGTTTTCGCTGCGAGGCTCGCCTTTGGCGCGCAAGATCATCACCTTTAACCTGATCGCGCTGGTGATCCTGGTTACGGGGTTGCTGTACCTGGACGATTCGCGGAAAGAGACGGTTCAGCAAACAGCGCGCAATCTGCTTGGCGATGCGCAGCTGGTCAGCAACGTCTTTGAAACCCAGCTGCGACAGGGTGCGCAACACACCGCACAGGATGCTGGGAACCTAGACGTAAGAGATACGCTGTCTGGGTTGACACTTCCCGAAGGCGGCGAAGTCTTTGTCTATGACGCCAGTGGCACCCTGATTGGCTGGACACGCGGTGCCCCGCAAGTGTCGGCCATGCCGGTTCTTCTGCAAACCAATTCCGAGCTGCAAACCGGCAGCACAGTAATCAGCGACACGCTGAACGCGGTGTGGATCGGTGTGTCGAACCTTCTCAACTGGTCGACCGAGGTCGAGGCACCGACGCTGGCACAACGGGTACAGGGAATAATCCCGCAGGCGCTGGCAGGCCAAAGTCAGGTGCAGGCTGTTCAGGACGCCGCAGGTGAGACTGTGATCGTGGCCGCTGCGCCGATCCTCTACGAAGATACCCCGGCCGGAGCAGTCGCCATCACCGGCCCAGCAGGCGAGATTGACGCATTGGCCCGTCGCGAGCAGGAACGCATCCTGCAAATGTTCGTGGTGGCTTTGCTGGTTTCGGTGGGTCTGAGCCTTGTGCTGGCTTCGACCATCGCCAACCCGCTGGCAGATCTGGCCGCAGCGGCGGAAATGGGTAAGGACCGGGGCACAGGGGTCAATCCGGGGCGCATTCGCATCCCTGATCTTAGCGCCCGTCCGGATGAAATCGGCCGCCTTAGCCGCGCTTTGCGGGGCATGGTAAATGCTCTGTATAATCGGATTGACGCAAACGAACAGTTCGCAGCTGATGTCGCCCATGAAATCAAGAACCCCCTGGCCAGCTTGCAATCCGCTGTCGGTACATTTCGCATGGTCAAGCGCGAAGATCAGCGCGACAAGCTGCTGGCTGTGATCGAGCATGACGTTCGGCGTCTGGACCGGCTGGTCAGCGACATCTCGAATGCATCGCGTCTTGACGCGGAACTGGTCAAGGAAGAAGAGCAACCCTTTGATCTGCTCAAACTGATTGGCAATTTAGGTCAATATCTGGGTGAGGATGCGCGATCGAAGGGGATCGACTATATCACCGATCTGCCATCCGATCCGATTGTCATCAACGGGCTTGAGGCCCGGCTGGCGCAGGTTTTCGTCAATCTGATCACCAATGCCATTTCCTTCTGTGAAGAAAATGACGCGATCAGGGTCTGGGTGCGTCAGCGCGACAACCGTGTTCTTGTCGTGGTCGAAGACACCGGGCCGGGTATTCCGGAACAGGCCTTGACCAAAGTGTTCAAGCGATTCTATTCGCAACGCCCACCCGAGCATTTCGGCAACAATTCGGGGCTCGGTTTGGCCATCTCGAAACAGATTGTCGAAGCCCATGGCGGCGTAATCTGGGCTGAGAATATCCGCCCGACAGAGGCTGATATCACGTCAGACCCGCTGGGCGCGCGTTTTGTGGTGGGGTTGCCCGTATAAACCATGCAAGCAAGTTCTCTGTCAGACGCCAAAGACCGGGACAGCGCTTGTGTTCATGCCTCATGTATAACAGTGGCCGGGCGCGGGCTGTTGATTGTCGGTGCCTCGGGCGCGGGAAAATCGGCATTGGCATTGCAGATGATGACCTATGGGGCAGGGCTGGTTGCGGATGATCGGGTCGAACTGTCAAGGCGGGGCCATCAGGTCATTGCCGCCGCCGTGCCGCAGATACAGGGTTTGATCGAGGCCCGTCACATTGGTTTGATCAAAGCGGATGCATTCGGACCGGTCCCCTTGGACTATGTTATGGACCTGGATCAAAACGAGCCGCAGAGGTTGCCTGCCGAGGCGACAATCGTGCTGCTGGGGCAAACTGTTCCCTTGCTTCGCGGGGCAGGCGTGCCCAACTTGGCCGCAGCGTTGATGCAGCTTCTGAAATATGGGCGTGTACACCCGGAATGGCCGAACAAATGACAGAGCAACGGCGGATCGTGTTGGTTACAGGCCCATCAGGGGCCGGAAGATCCACAGCCATTCATGTCCTGGAAGACCTGGGCTTTGAGGCTATCGACAACTTGCCGATGGGC
Organism: Ruegeria sp. YKSF131; assembly: GCF_059612645.1. NCBI lineage: Bacteria > Pseudomonadati > Pseudomonadota > Alphaproteobacteria > Rhodobacterales > Roseobacteraceae > Ruegeria > Ruegeria sp. YKSF131. Next base: position 12,452 of record NZ_JBXWQZ010000065.1, read on the forward strand.
CTGTTGCTGCGCCTGCTGGACAGTGCGGACAGCGACCGCCCAATGGCGCTGGGCATTGACGCCCGCAATCGCGATTTCTCGACAATCGGGTTTATCGAACTGGCCGAAAGCCTGGGTCGCATGGCGCGGGTGGATTTGACCGTTCTGTATCTGGATTGCAGCGACGACGTGTTGGTGCGCCGGTTTTCGGAAACCCGCAGGCGGCACCCCGTTGCCAAGAATGCCAGCCCTGAGACCGGCGTTCAGCGTGAAAAAGAGCTGCTGGCCCCCATACGCGAGATTGCAGATACCCTGATCGATACAAGCCATCTGAACGTGCATCAGCTGCGGGAAGAAGTTGAAAACTGGTTTGCGCCCCAAGGGGGGCGACATCTGGCAGTTTCAATCGAGTCGTTTTCGTACAAGCGGGGCCTTCCGCGCGGGCTGGACATGGTCTTTGATTGCCGGTTTCTGGCAAACCCGTATTGGCGCCCCGAGTTGCGGGCGGCGGACGGGCGGCACTCGGACGTTGCGCGCTTTGTTCAATCGGATATGAATTACGCACCCTTTCTTGAACGTGTTATGGATTTGCTTACTTTGTTGCTGCCGGCCTTTCGGGCCGAAGGAAAAGCACATCTGTCGGTGGCTTTTGGATGCACGGGTGGGCAACACAGATCCGTCGCAATGGCAGAAGCTGTTGCAAAGGCCCTTGCAGAGGACGGGCAGCAGGTGGCAATTAGACATCGCGAGATGGAACGTCGGTCGTTGAGTGTGAGGTCGGATTGATCGGAATAGTGATCGTTGCGCATGGCGGTTTGGCCCAGGAATACCTGGCCGCCACACAGCATGTGGTCGGACCGCAGCCCGGCCTTGTGGCCATTGCGATCGAACCCGACCACGATAGGGATGAAAAACAGGCGGAAATCTGTCGTGCGGCTGACGAAGTGGATATGGGCGACGGTGTTGTCGTTGTAACCGACCTGTTCGGTGGCAGCCCTTCAAATCTCAGCCTGCGGGCCTGTGCGCCTCAGGATCGGCGGATATTGTATGGGGCAAACCTGCCAATGCTCATTAAATTGGCCAAAAGCCGCCACTTACCCGTTGGTGATGCTGTCCGCCAGGCAATGGAAGCTGGACGGAAATACATCAATGCGCAAAATGTGACTTTGGACTAAAACCGGATTGATGAATATGACCACCCGAAGCCTGAAAATTATCAATGAAAAAGGTCTGCATGCCCGCGCCTCGGCAAAACTGGTCGAGGTTGTGGAAGGTTTCGACGCGCATGCCGAGGTGTCGAAGGACGGAATTTCTGCGTCAGGTGACAGTATTATGGGCCTTTTGATGTTGGCAGCCTCTCGCGGAACAACTATTGACGTCGAGACCTCCGGGCCGGATGCTGAAGCATTGGCAGAAGCTCTGGAAGCGCTTGTGAACGACAAGTTCGGAGAGGGGTTCTAAGCTGCCCTTGCCGGGACAGGAAGAACGGGAAGACCAGGAATTGGCGGAAACGACGCACGAGACCAAGACAAGCCCGGTGGTGGATGGGACCGCAGATCAGGGCGAGATCTACGACCGTAGAACTCTGACCTATGCAAACTCGTTCGATGACGCCTGGACTTCAACGGCCATTCGCGCCATCGAATGGTGCACGGGCAAGCTGACCATTCTGCGGATGGTCAACAAATTCGAGAAAAAGAACGAATTTTATCGTGGGCAGCGGTTCTGGGGTGGCGCGCTTGAGGTGATGGGGATCGACCTGACCACGCCGCTAGAGCAGATCGCCCGTATTCCAAAAACCGGCCCTGTGGTTGTCGTTGCCAACCACCCCCACGGAATGGTGGATGGTATGATTCTGGCCGAGTTGATCGGGCGGGTCCGCAGTGATTATCGCATTCTGACCCGCTCGGTCCTGACGGGTCTGGATGAGGCCGCGACATCTTTCATGATCCCGGTTCCATTTCCGCATGACCCCGAGGCGCAGGCCAAGATGCTGGAAATGCGTGGCAAGGCGATGGACCATCTGAAGGACGGCGGCGTCGTGGCGCTGTTCCCGTCCGGTGTCGTCATGTCATCGGATGACTGGTTTGGCCCCGCAGTCGAGCGCGAGTGGAATGTGTTCACCGCAAAAATGATCCGCCGTTCAGGCGCGCGCGTGGTGCCTATTTTCTTTCCCGGCAGCAACTCGCGATGGTACCAGATCGCCAACAAACTGTCGCCGATCCTGCGGCAAGGCTTGCTGCTGCATGAAATCGTCCGCTCGTGCAAAAAACCGCAATCGCCAGTCATCGGCGATCCGATCTCGGATCAGGACATGGAACAGTTGGAGCGTGACCCGCGTGGTTTCATGACCTGGCTCAGAAACCATACAATGTCGCTGGGCAAGTCAGGCCAATCCTGATCCGTGTCTTCATCTGACCGACACCGTGCTTGGCAAGGGCGGTTTTGTTAACGTGTCGGAACCGGCACCTCGCCGCGATAATCATAGAAACCGCGCTGCGTCTTGCGCCCCAGCCATCCGGCCTCGACGTATTTCGTCAAAAGTGGACAGGGGCGATACTTGGTATCAGCCAGACCATCATGCAAGACGTTCATGATGGCCAGACAGGTGTCCAGCCCGATGAAATCCGCCAATTCCAAAGGCCCCATAGGGTGATTCGCGCCCAGCTTCATCGATTGGTCGATGGACTGGACGCTTCCGACACCTTCATACAGCGTATAAACGGCTTCGTTGATCATCGGCATCAGGATGCGGTTGACAATGAAAGCCGGGAAATCTTCGGCGCTGGCAGCCGTTTTGCCCAACCGGTCCACCACCGCTTTGCAGGCTTTGAAGGTTTCCTCATCCGTTGCGATACCGCGGATCAGTTCCACCAATTGCATGATCGGAACCGGGTTCATGAAGTGAAAACCCATGAAACGTTCGGGTCGGTCGGTACGGCTGGCCAGACGCGTGATGGAAATGGACGACGTATTCGACGTCAGGATCGTATGCGGCAGGAGGTGTGGCTGCAGATCTTCGAAAATGGCCTGTTTGACCGTTTCCCGCTCGGTCGCAGCTTCGATCACCAGATCGGTCTGTCCCAGCTGCGGCAATTCAAGGGTGGTTGTAATACGCTTCAGGGCCGCCTGCATCGCATCGTCAGTGATCTTGCCGCGTGATGCCTGACGCGCCATGTTGCCTTCGATCGTGGCCATTGCGCTGTTCAACGCATCCTGACTGACATCATTCAGCAAGACATCGTATTCCGCCAAAGCCAGAACATGAGCAATGCCGTTGCCCATCTGACCCGCGCCAATCACCCCGACCGATTTAACTTCCATGTTCAGCTGCCTTTGCCCTGGAGGATACCGGGACAGTATCGGCAGACCGGGGCAGGCGGCAAGGGGATCGAACCGGTCAATTTTGCTTCAAATGCGCGCATTAGGAGATTCTCAATACCTAAGGCCGCAAATTGGCATTTGGGTGAAAATGTGGGGGGCTTGGTATGAGCTTTCATCGGGTCAGCGACAGCACAGAGGCCGCGTGCCAATATGCAGGATCAAACCTTTGGTTTCGGGCACCGCCCGGAAATCTTGAGACGCCCTATGTGGCCTGTCTGGGGGGAGAAGAGACGTTTGGCCGGTTCGTGGAATATCCATACCCGGCATTGCTTGCAAAAAGATTGCCGCAGCCTTGTATCAATTTTGGCAGTCTTTTTTGCGGGGCTGAGGCACTGCTTGCTGATCCGGGGGTCTTAAATCTTGTCAACGGATCGGACCTTTGTGTGCTGCAAGTGCTGGACGTGCCTTACCAGTCGAACAGGTTTTATCGCGTGCATCCGCGTCGGAATGATCGGTTTCTTGAACCCTCGTGCGACCTGCTGGACTTTTATCCCGAGGTCGATTTCACGGAAATCCACTTTGTCAGGCATTTGCTGGAACGGTTGCGTGTCATAAAGGACGCGCGCTTTGAGGTTGTGGCACAGGAGTTGCGAGAGACTTGGTTGCGCAACACATCCGAGCTGATACGCCGGATCAAGCCGGGGGTTGTTCTTCTCTGGCTGCATATACAGCGACAGGAAGACCGGCATCGCGACCTTGTCCTGCCCGACGCTGACATGATCGAACAGGTTCGACCGCTATGTGCCGATGTCGTGGAATGCTCGGTCAGTGTGTCCTCCTTGTCAGACGAGATCGAGGACGTGTTGTTCGGGACGCTGCAACAGCCTGTGGCCGAGCATATGCTCGGCCCCTCTGCGCATAGAGTGATTGCCTTGAAGCTTGAGGCGGCTTTGAGGGGATTGAATTGAAAAAGGCCCGCTTGGTGGCGGGCCTTTGGTGATTGTGGGGCTAAGATCCCGGGCTGTGTTCAGCCGAGTTTTTCGGTCAGTTCCGGGACCGCCTGGAACAGGTCGGCGACCAGTCCGAAGTCGGCGACCTGGAAGATCGGTGCTTCTTCGTCCTTGTTGATCGCAACGATGACCTTTGAATCCTTCATGCCCGCAAGGTGCTGGATTGCGCCCGAGATTCCGACCGCGACATACAGATCAGGCGCAACAACCTTGCCGGTCTGACCCACCTGCCAGTCGTTCGGGGCATAGCCCGAGTCCACAGCGGCGCGCGATGCGCCAACCGCTGCACCCAGCTTGTCAGCCAGAGCTTCGATCAGCTTGAAGTCGTCTTGCGAGCCGACACCACGGCCGCCCGAGACAACAACGCCTGCCGAGGTCAGTTCTGGCCGGTCGCTTGCAGCCACCTTGTCTTCGACCCACGACGACAGGCCGGGATTGTCGCCGACCGAGATGGTCTCGACCGCAGCCGAGCCGCCGGTCCCCGCCGCATCGAAGGACGCGGTGCGGATGGTGACGACCTTCTTGGCGTCGTTCGACTTCACGGTCTGGATCGCATTGCCCGCATAGATCGGGCGCTCAAACGTCGAGCCGTCAACCACGCCCGAGGCATCCGAGATCACCATCACGTCCAGCAGGGCTGCGACGCGCGGCATCACGTTCTTGGCGTCGGTGGTCGCGGGGGCCACGATATGCTCGTACCCATCGGCCAGACCCACGATCAGCGCGGCGGTCGATTCCGCCAGGCGATGACCCAGCGACGCGTCTTCGGCCACCAGCACCTTGGACACGCCGTCGATCTTGGCGGCAGCCTCGCCGGCAGCGGCGGCCGAGCCACCTGCGGCCAGAACGGTCACGTCACCCAGCGCCCTGGCGGCGTTGACGGCCTTGGCGGTGGCGTCCAGCGCCAGTTCGCCATTGTTGACTTCGGCAAGCAGAAGTACAGCCATTACACAGCCCCCGCTTCTTTGAGTTTCGAAACCAGCTCATCCACCGAGCCAACGATGATACCTGCGGCCCGTGCCGGCGGTTCTTCGGTCTTGACGATTTCCAGGCGCGGCGTGACGTCGACGCCGTAATCGGCGGCAGTTTTCTCGTCCAGCGGCTTTTTCTTCGCCTTCATGATGTTGGGCAGCGACGCATAACGCGGCTCGTTCAGGCGCAGGTCAACGGTCACGATGGTCGGCATCTTAACGCTGATGGTCTGCAACCCGCCATCCACCTCGCGGGTGATCTTGGCGCTGTCGCCTTCGATATCCAGTTCCGAGGCAAAGGTGCCCTGCGACCAGCCCAACAGGGCCGACAGCATCTGGCCGGTGGCGTTCATGTCGTTGTCGATCGCCTGCTTGCCCGCCAGAACGATGCCGGGCTGCTCTTCCTCGACCACTTTGGCCAGGATCTTGGCAACCGCCAGCGGCTCGATATCGGTGTGCACATCATCCGTCGCAACAACCAGAATCGCGCGATCAGCCCCCATGGCCAGCGCGGTCCGCAGCGTCTCCTGCGCCTGCTTCACACCAATCGAAACGGCAACAACTTCGTCTGCCTTGCCAGCCTCTTTCAGGCGAATGGCCTCTTCAACCGCAATCTCGTCGAACGGGTTCATCGACATTTTGACATTGGCGAGATCAACACCGCTACCGTCCGCTTTCACGCGGACCTTCACATTGTAGTCAATCACGCGTTTGACAGGTACCAGTACCTTCATTGTAGCGCTTTCTCCTCAAAAAAACGGCAAGCCGCGAAGGCGACTCCACCAATGCTCTCGTCGGACTTGATAACGTCTGCTGCACCCGCAAAACAGAGCAAAATCGTCACGTCGTCGCGTCGGGACGTCGCGTTTTGCAGTTTTTTACCTTGAGGCACGCAAGATTGTTGCCCGCATTGTGCCTATTTTCTGGGAAATATTCAGCGGTTCGCGCCAGGAACCCACAGCACGTCGTCCTTGCCATCGTTGTTTGCGCAACGGGCCGCGACGAAAAACCAGTCACTTAGCCGGTTGAGGTATTTGACGGCCACATCGTTAACCGGTTCCATATTTGTCAACTCGACTGCCAATCGCTCGGCGCGACGCGATACGGTGCGGCACACGTGCAAATGCGCGGCCAGCCGCGCCCCCCCCGGCAGGATAAAGCTGCGCAGCGGTTCCAATGTTTCGTTCATGATGTCAATTTCGGCTTCCAGCCGGACGATCTGAGCGGATACGATTCGCAGCGGTGGATAGTCCGCTTCGGCATCCTTCTCCATTTCAGGGCGGCAAAAATCTGCACCAAGATCAAACAGGTCGTTCTGAATCCGCGACAGGGCGGCATCGACTTCGCCTTCAGCCTCGGTGCGGGCCACGCCAACAAAAGAATTCAACTCGTCCACTGTTCCGTAGGCGGCAACGCGTCCCGAATACTTTGCCACACGCTCGCCATTTCCCAGTGCGGTTTTGCCATCGTCGCCGGTGCGTGTGTAGATTTTGTTCAGTACAACCATTACTGTACTCCTTGCCCGCGTAGATAGACGTAAATCACGATTAAAATAACGGCGATGAACTGAAAGAGGATGCGCAGGCGCATCATCTTGTTGCTTTTCTTAGCTGCTTCCATGCCGCCTTTGCCGAAATTCGCGATGCCCAGGGCTAACACAACGACAACCGCCGCCATGGCCAGAAGCAGAATGACCATTAAAGGGTCCATTTAAAGTCACCGTCCGGTTTTTTCGATTATCACCCATCTAGCGTCAAGGCACCGAAAAGCGAACGGGAAATAACGTCTCAGATATCCGAAAGGATGCGGTCCGTGGCTTTTGTTGGCAGAATCCGGCGCAGAACCCCTGCGACATATGTCGGGGTGGTTACATAGTAGCGTGGTTTGGGGCGGCGCGCCTCGACCGCATGGGCCAGCTTGTCGGTGACGGCGGAGGCGGGCAGTTCGAACCGGTCCGGTGCACTGTTTTCGTATAACCGCTTCAGCAGCGAACCTTCGTATTTTTCCCGCAGTGCCGAGTTCTCCCAGTCGATGTACTTTTCGAACACCGGGATTGCCTTTTCCCTGAGCTTCGAGGTGATCGGGCCGGGCTCGATCAAAACGACCTGAATGCCGGTATCCCGCAGCTCCAGCCGCAAGGTGTCGGTCAGTCCTTCGATGGCGTATTTGGTGGCGACATATGCGCCGCGCCAGGGGAAGGCGACAAGGCCCAGTACCGAGGAACATTGCACGATCCGGCCGTGGCCCTGCTCGCGCATGACGGGAATAACCTGTCGGGTCAGCTCGTGCCATCCAAAGACATTTGTTTCAAAGATATGGCGCAGAGCGTCTGTCGGGACGTCTTCAACCGCACCAGGCAGTCCATGCGCGCCGTTGTTGAACAGCGCGTCCAGCGTACCGCCCGTTGCTTCAAGTACGTATGACAATCCCGAGGAAATGGTGTCTTGGTCAGTATAGTCGATTCTTGGGCTTTCAAACCCTTGCGCGCGCAGGCGATCACAGTCGCGCTGCTGTCGGCAGGATGCAAACACACGCCAGCCTCGTGCACGCATTCCGTGTGCTGCGTCCAGCCCAATGCCCGACGAGCATCCCGTAATAAGAATCGATTTCTGCATGTGCCTTCCGAAGTTGAACCCCGCCAAAAGCTAGGGTGGGGTTTGCGGCAGGGCAATGACGTCCGGGCGTCAGTTTGATGTTTTCCGGACAAGTGATGCTGAAATCCACCCAACCTGTTGCGCGGGCAACACGCGCAGGCGCAGCCAGCCGGTGCCGGAGTCACTCAGGACCTCGACCCGTTGGCCAAGCGCGGCCTTGCCGATGATGGGATAGATCGTGCCGGGGCCATCGCGCAGATTAACCCGGGTGCCCGAAATTTCGCGGATGTCGGTCTGGGCCTCGGCAGGCGTGGGCAGTTCGACGACGGGCAACTCAGCGTCGGTGATCACCTGCTCCAGTGCGGTCACACCCTGTTCCAGTGACGCCAGGGTCAGTGTCACGCTTTCGTCCTGGAACAACGAAGGATTGGCCTTCAAGCCAGCCGCGACCTGCGAGAGGAGGGCCTTTGTTTCGGTCTCGCCCAACTGGGTTACCGCCTCGGCAACAGGTGGATCCGCCAGAGCGGGTTTGACGGCGGCCCGGGTGACCAAATCTTCGACAGGTGCAGGTTCAACGACCGGGGCAGCCGGTTCGGCCACGACAACCACGCGTTCCGGTTTGGCAGGGCGTACGCCGCGCGGTTCAAAATCGGGGCCGCCGCTCATCACGTAAAAGGTCCAGCCGAGCGCGGCAAAGGTAACAAGTATCAGGCGCGTCATGGCGCATCCCCCAAAGCAATCGTAACATCAACAAATGGCAGCAAATCAATTGATGAGATCTTAGCATATTTTGGGTGACGAGTCGAAAAATGGGGGAAAACAACACGGTGTCTCCCCCTGTTGCAAAAAGCACGACTTTTCCCCAGCAATTTATGTGCTGCTCGCTTTACCAGGGCGCACTTGCGTCGTATCACATCATATATGAACGATACGATCGATGACCCCAACATGGAGGCCCCTGCAGGTGGGGGCGAGGTAGCTGAACCGCTGCGCCGCGCGATTGGTGAGCGGTATCTGACCTATGCACTGTCCACTATCATGCACCGGGCGCTGCCCGATGCGCGGGACGGGTTGAAGCCGGTTCACCGCCGAATCCTCTATGCGATGAGAGAGTTGCGACTCAGTGCAACCGGAGGTTTCCGGAAGTCTGCCAAGATTTCCGGCGACGTGATGGGCAACTATCACCCGCATGGCGATGCTGCAATTTACGATGCGATGGCGCGCCTGGCGCAGGATTTCAACGTCCGCTATCCGCTGGTCGACGGGCAGGGCAATTTCGGCAATATCGACGGCGATAACCCGGCGGCCTCGCGATACACCGAGGCGCGGATGACCATCGTGGCCGAGGCGCTGCTGGAAGGGTTGAACGAAGACGCCGTTGATTTCCGCGACAATTACGACGGCACCCTGACCGAACCGGTCGTGCTGCCTGCACAGTTCCCGAACCTGCTGGCCAATGGCGCAAGTGGTATCGCGGTGGGGATGGCGACGAATATCCCGCCGCACAACATCTCGGAACTCTGCGATGCCTGTCTGCATCTGATCAAGACACCGGAGGCGCGCGACGACACGTTGCTGAACTACGTGCCCGGCCCTGACTTCCCGACCGGTGGCGTGATTGTCGAGCCGCCCGAGAATATCGCGCAAGCCTATCGCACCGGGCGCGGTTCGTTCCGTTTGCGCTGCAAGTACGAGGTCGAGGATTTGGGGCGCGGACAGTGGCAGATCATCGTCACCGAGATTCCTTATCAGGTTCAAAAGTCCAAGCTGATCGAAAAGATCGCCGAACTGATCCAGACCAAGAAAATCCCGATCCTTGCCGATGTGCGCGACGAATCCGCCGATGACATCCGCCTGATCCTCGAGCCGCGCTCCAAGAATGTGGACCCTGAGGTGCTGATGGGCATGCTTTATCGCAACTCGGACCTCGAAGTGCGGTTCAGCCTGAACATGAACGTGCTGATCGACGGGGTGACGCCCAAAGTCTGCTCGATGAAGGAAGTGCTGCGCGCTTTCCTTGATCACCGGCAAGAGGTGCTGATCCGCCGCTCGCGCCACCGCATGGCCAAAATCGACCACCGGCTGGAAGTGTTGGAGGGCTTTATCGTTGCCTTCCTGAACCTCGACCGTGTGATAGACATCATTCGCTACGACGAAGACCCCAAAGCCGCGCTGATGCGCGAGGATTGGGGGATCGACCACATCCGCGCCACCAGCGAGGCCGACTATGTCTCACCCAAACCGGGCGAGGGCGAGTTGTCCGAGGTTCAGGTTGACGCGATCCTCAACATGCGCCTGCGCAGCCTGCGCCGTCTGGAAGAGATGGAGCTCGTTCGCGAACGCGATGAGTTGATGCTGGAACGTGCCAACCTCGAAGACTTGTTGGCCGACGAAGGCCTACAATGGGCCAAGATTTCCGAGCAGTTGAAAGAGACGAAAAAGACATTCGGCAAAGATTACGAAGGCGGCGCGCGCCGCACGCGGTTCGCCGAAGCGGGTGAGGTCGAAGAGGTGCCGCTTGAGGCGATGATCGACCGCGAACCGATCACGGTCGTCTGTTCTCAGATGGGCTGGATTCGCGCCATGACCGGTCATATCGACCTGACCCGTGAATTGAAGTTCAAGGATGGCGACGGGCCGCGCTTTATCTTCCATGCGGAAACGACCGACAGATTGCTGGTCTTCGCTTCGAACGGGCGGTTCTATACAGTCAGCGCGGCCAACCTGCCCGGCGGGCGGGGCATGGGCGAACCCCTGCGCCTGATGGTCGACCTGCCGAACGAGGCACGGATCATCGATATCCTGATCCACAAACCGGGGCGCAAGCTGCTGGTGGCCTCGGATGCGGGCAACGGGTTCATGGTGCCCGAAGATGACGTGCTGGCCCAGACGCGAAACGGCAAGCAAGTGCTGAACGTCAAGGACAACGAAACAGCAGTGATCTGCAAACCGGTCGAGGGCGACCACGTTGCAATCGTGTCCCAGAACGGCAAGTTCCTTGTCTTCCCGACAGAAGAATTGCCCGAAATGACTCGCGGCAAGGGCGTGCGGCTGCAAAAATACAATATGGCACGCGGGCGGCAGGGGACGCTTGAGCTGGACGGCGGTCTGTCTGACATCACCACCTTCAACTGGGAGGAGGGCCTGAAATGGTCCATGGGAGGCGACAAGACCCGGCATGAGGCAGATATGTCCCAATGGCTGTCCAAGCGCGCCAGCGTAGGTAAAAAAGCGCCTTACGGCTTCCCGCGGGACTATAAGTTTTCGTGATCCGACCCCGGTTGCGGTAGAAATCCACCGATACGGCTTGGCACAACCCGTATCGGTGCGCTACACCCAATAAAAACAGGCCTATCGAGACAGAGAGACATGTTGCGCATTCTGACCCTAATCACCGGATTGGCCCTGATGGCCGCTTGCACGCAGACGCAGGTTTATGAGCCGCCTGAATCGCTGGGTGAATTCAAGCTGCGGGTCAACTACGCGTTCGCTGACAAGGCCGTGCAAGGGCCAGTATCCCGCGATGCAACACCCGACGAATGGACGAAGGCCATCCAGAATGCAGTCGATATTCGTCTGGGCCGTTATGAAGGTACGCAGGAATATGACATCGGAATCAGCCTGGAAGGCTACATGCTGGCGCCCCCGGGAATCCCGATCATCTACAATCCCAAAAGCACTGCGATTGTGCTGGTCAACGTTTATGACGTGAAGAAAGAAAAGTTTCTGGCAAAGGGAAAGCAGTTCCAGGTGCTGGAAGACACGACCGGAGGCAGTGCGCTGAAAGGGTCGGGGCACGAGCGTACCAAAAACGAACAGATGGCCGGTCTGTCACTGAAAGTAGCCGACCGGGTCGAAGAGTGGCTGGCTGAAGAACATGAAGAGAATGGCTGGTTCGAAAAACGGCCAGACCTGATCCAGCCCCTCGATTCCACCGAGGTTACGCAAAATCCGGCGGGATAACCGCATTTCCCTCAGGATGTGCTTGATTTTCCCCTTTGAACCAAATATCTCGCGCGCGCAGATAGTAACCCGGGACCAAGGGTCCCCCAAATCGCAAAAGGGCGCCTGAGGAATGGCAAAGGAAAAGTTTGAGCGTACAAAACCGCACGTCAACATCGGCACGATTGGGCATGTTGACCATGGTAAGACGACGCTGACCGCAGCGATCACCAAGTATTTTGGTGACTTCAAGGCGTATGACCAGATTGACGGCGCGCCGGAAGAGAAAGCCCGCGGCATCACCATCTCGACCGCG
>NZ_JBXWQZ010000066.1:0-24189 GCF_059612645.1 Ruegeria sp. YKSF131
AAAAACTCAAGAACCCGCCGGTCACATATCTCCGGCGGTTTCCTTCTCCCCAAGAACCCGCTCCGCAAAGTCCATAAACGCCCGTATGATCTTGACGTCACGACGCTGGGAAAGTGAGATCATGCTTTCACCCATTTGCAAATTCACACCCTTCAATTTGATTTGCCGCAGTCGATCATCGTGCCCATATTCCGCCTGAGATACAAAACCGATACCTGCACCCGAGGCAACAAGTTCGCGAACGGCTTCTCGGCCTTCAGCTACAATCGCCGGGTTTAACCTGATACCTTGTTTCTCGGCTGCTTCTTCCAGTTTCTCGCGTGTTTTTGACCCGTGCTCTCTGAAAATCAGGGGCAACTCGGCCAACTCCTTCAGGGTCAGGGTGGGTTTTGATGCCAAAAGCACGCCCTGGCCAGCAAAGGCCACGATTTCAGTGGACCCCAAATTCAATACGTCCATGTCCTTGCCAGGAGACAGGCTGCCAACAACACCGATCTCTGCATTGTAAGACCGAAGCTCTTCCAGGATTTCTTCGGTGTTGCCGGATCGCACAGTGATCGTGATTTTAGGGTATTTCTTTTGGAACGGCGCCAGAAAAGATGTCATGTGATGCGCCGAATCGGCAATGATCCTTAATTCTCCATCGATCGCGGCTTTGGTTTCAGAGAGGTAATCCTCAATCTGATCTTCGATCTCGAAATACTGTTTGGTGAATCGGTAAAGCTGTTCGCCTTCGGGCGTTAGGTTCACGCGTTTTCGTTCACGCTGGAACAACAACAGGTCGTGATCCTGTTCCAGTTTTCGGACCTGCTCTGAAATCGCTGGCTGGGTCAGATACAAAGCCTCTGCCGCACGGGAAAATCCCCCATGTTTGGCCACGTAATGAAAGGCTTTCAACTGGCTGTGTCGCATTACAGTTCCCTGAAGATGAATGCATAGGCTGCGCCTATGATTAGATTGATAATTGCAATTTCACATATAGCAAGCGTTGCTGCAATTGTGTTCCTGAAAACGCTGTTCTGGAGCCTGGTAATGACGCCATCCAAACCAAAATTAGAGCAACCGCGCCTCGGCGAACCCTACCTTTTGACCCCCGGTCCTTTGACAACCTCCTATGCGGTCAAAGAGGCCATGCTGCGCGATTGGGGAAGCTGGGACGATGATTTCCGCGCCATGACGCGAGAGGTGCGGTCAAGCCTGCTGAACCTGCTTGGCGAGGGTGCCGACGAGTTTGATTGCGTGCCGATGCAAGGCAGCGGATCGTTTTCTGTCGAAGCGATGCTGGCATCCTTTATTCCGCGGGACGGAAAAGCGCTGGTATTGGCAAATGGTGCCTACGGGCAGCGTTCGGCACAGACGTTGCAGTACCTGGGTCGTGATCATGTCGTGTTGGACAAGGGCGATTACCTTCCGCCGAGGGGTGACGAAGTGGCGCGCATTCTTGCGGATGACCCGGACATCACGCACGTCGTCGCCATTCACTGCGAAACCAGCTCGGGTATCCTGAACCCGGTCGAAGAGATATCGGAAGTCACATATGCCGCCGGGCGCAAGCTTTTGATCGACTCGATGTCCGCATTTGGAGCGATTGAGCTCAAACCCACTGAAATCCGTTACGAGGCCATGGTGTCTTCGGCGAACAAATGCATCGAGGGCGTTCCGGGTTTTGGGTTCATTGTGGCCCGCAAGACCGAGCTTGAAGCCGCAAAAGGCAACAGTCATTCGCTGTCTCTGGATGTGTATGCGCAGTGGTCGCATATGAATAAAACGGGCCAGTGGCGGTTTACCCCACCGACGCATGTGGTCGCTGCCTTCATCGAGGCGCTTCGGGCGCACACTGCCGAAGGAGGTGTTGCAGGTCGCGGTGCCCGCTATACCCGCAACCGGGACGTCATGGTCGCGGGCATGCGTGAACTGGGTTTCGAAACACTGCTGGATAATCGTTGGTTGAGCCCCATCATCGTTACCTTCTTCTGCCCGGCTGATGAGAAATTCGTCTTCGATCAGTTCTATAACCGGATGAAGGAAAAAGGGTTCATTATCTATCCGGGCAAACTTACTGTCGTCGACAGTTTCCGCGTCGGTTGCATCGGTCAGATGGACGAAGATGTCATGCGTAAAGTTGTGATCGCCGCAAAAGAATCTCTGGAAGAAATGGGCGTGACAAGCGCTGCGCCTCCTCTCCGGGCACTGGAAGAACGCGCCAAGTTGGCCGCATAAAAATCAAGGAAAAACAGATGACCATTCAAACCCCTGTCGAAGCAAATGAGCGCGTCTACCCGACGCCCAAAGTGCCCGCAATTGCCATCTGCCTTGATGGATGTGAACCAGAATACCTCGACGTGGCGATTGCCAATGGGCTGATGCCCAACCTCAAACGGATGCGGGAGGAAGGTACGGACCGTCTGGCGCATTCTGTTATCCCGTCGTTCACCAACCCCAACAATCTTTCGATTGCCACCGGGCGCCCGCCGATCGTGCATGGAATCTGCGGCAACTACCTTATCGATCCCGATACTGGTGAAGAGGTGATGATGAACGACGTCCGCTTCCTGCGTGCGCCGACCATCTTCTCGCAGTTCTATGATGCAGGTTTCCGCGTGGCGATGGTAACCGCCAAGGACAAGCTTCGCGCGCTGCTTGGTGCCGGGCTGAAGTTTGACGAGGGCAGGGCGGTTGCATTCTCTTCTGAGCGTTCGGGCGAAACGACGCTTGAGGAACACGGCATCGACAATGCCAGCAAGTGGTTGGGCATGGACGTGCCCGAGGTTTACTCGGCCGAACTGTCCGAGTTCGTTTTTGCTGCTGGCGTCAAGCTGCTGAAAGAGTTCAAGCCCGACGTCATGTATTTGTCGACCACCGACTATATCCAGCACAAGTTTGCACCCGATCAAAAGGGCGCACTGGATTTCTACGCCATGTTCGACCGCTATCTGGGCGAATTGGACGCATTGGGGGCCGCCATCGTGGTGACGGCTGATCACGGCATGAAGCCAAAGCACTTGGCAGATGGATCCCCTTCGGTCGTCTATGTGCAGGACCTGATGGACGAATGGCTGGGCGAGGATGCGGCGCGGGTCATCCTTCCGATCACTGACCCGTATGTCGTCCATCATGGTGCACTGGGCTCGTTCGCGACCGCATATCTGCCGGATGGCGCGGATCAGAGCGACATCATTGCCAAACTCAAGGCGACCGATGGGATCACCCATGTGCTGACCAAGGCTCAGGCCATTGAACGGTTCGAATTGCCCGGTGACCGGATTGGCGACATTGTAATGGTTTCTGGCGAAAACATTTGCATCGGAACGTCCGAGCATCGCCATGATCTGGCAGCGCTCAAAGAGCCCCTGCGCAGCCATGGTGGTTTGACGGAACAAGAAGTTCCCTTCATCGTGAATCGTGTCATCGACCTGCCAAACCAACCCGTGCTGCGCAACTTTGATGCCTTTTTCTACGCAACTACAGCGGCGGCACAGTAAGCCATGAAAGACCAGACCATGTCGAAAATCGAAGTTCGTAACGAAGGAATGCGGATCGGTGGCGAAATCGTCTTTACCGATGAAACCATTCCCGTCCTCTACCCGTACACCAACGAGGTCGTGGGCCATGTTCCCGCTGGCACCTCAGAACACGCACGCAGGGCTTTCGAAATTGCGGCGAATTACAAACCCAAACTTACCCGGTACGAGCGCAGCCAGATTTTGCAGCGCGCAGGCGAGCTGATCGGTGAAAAACGTGATTATCTTGCGAAATGGCTGACGTTAGAGCTGGGCATCTGCCACCAGCATGCGATCTACGAAACCAAACGTGCACAGGATGTTTATCAGTTTGCGGCGGCTGAGGCGTTAAAAGACGATGGCGAGATCTTTTCTTGCGATCTGACCCACAATGGCAAAGCCCGCAAGATTTTCACCACCCGAGAGCCGGTGAAAGCAATCAGTGCGATCACCCCGTTCAATCACCCTTTGAATATGGTAAGCCACAAAATCGCGCCATCTATTGCAACCAACAATTGTATGGTTTGTAAACCCACGGAACTGACGCCGCTGACCGCGCTGACATTGGCCGACATACTTTACGAGGCAGGCCTGCCGCACGAGATGTTCCAGGTGGTGACCGGCTGGCCGGCTGACATCGGCGATGAGATGATCACCAATGAACATATCGATATTATCACCTTCACCGGGGGTGTGCCGGTGGGCAAGTTGATCGCTGAAAAAGGCGTCTACAAGCGTCAGGCGCTGGAACTTGGGGGCAATGATCCTCTGATCGTTCTGAATGATCTCAGCGATGCGGATTTGGACAAAGCCGCAACAATCGCAGTGGCGGGTGCGACCGGAAACTCCGGTCAGCGGTGCACGGCGGTCAAGCGCATCCTCGTGCAGGAAAGTGTGGCCGACAAGTTTGTACCGCTGGTTCTGGAGAAGGCCAAGAAGATCAAATTTGGCGATCCGCAAGACCCTGAAACCGAGCTGGGGTGCGTGATCCACGACAAAGCCGCGGAGATATTCGAAAACCGCGTTCTTCAGGCTGAAAAAGAGGGTGCAGAAATCCTGTATCACCCGGGCCGTCAGGGCGCATTGCTGCCGCCTATCGTCGTCGACAAGGTTCCCCATGACAGCGAGCTGGTGATGGAAGAAACTTTCGGTCCTATCGTGCCGATCGTGCGCGTGCCGGACAACGACGAAGAGGTGATGGCGATCTCAAATTCGACCGAGTTCGGCCTGTCTTCTGGGGTCTGCACCAATGACCTGAACAGGGCCATCGCCTTTATCAACGGATTGAATGTCGGCACCTGCAACATCTGGGAACAACCGGGTTACCGCATTGAAATGTCACCCTTTGGCGGCATCAAGGACAGCGGAAACGGCGTGAAGGAGGGTGTTATCGAGGCGATGAAGTTTTTCACCAACGTCAAAACCTATTCGCTGCCCTGGCCCAACTAAACCTTGCGTCCTTTCCCCACAGACGGGAAGGGCGCCTCATATCCTCCCTGATACTGGCGGGCCTTTAGGGGCCCGCATCTTTTGATGACAGAAACGAGGAGCGGACATGCCACAGATTGTCCACACGGAAGGGGAATCAAACACATCCGAGGCGCGCAAGGCGTGGTTGAGAAAGTCCATGGGACCAAAGTCGACACCTCTGCTCAAACGCGATGCGGATGTATTCCTGCATCAATCTCTGTCATCACCCTGCGTCAGCACCATTGCAAAGGCCGAGGGGATCTGGATCGAGGATATGGAGGGTCGCCGGTACATGGACTTCCATGGAAACTCGGTGCACCACATAGGCTACGGGCACCCGCGTCTGGTTGCCGCAATCAAGGCGCAGCTTGACGATCTTCCTTTCGCGCCCCGCCGCTTTACCAATGATCCGGCAGTGGATTTGGCGGAAAAACTGGCAGATATCGTACCTGGCGATCTGGGGAAAATGCTCTTTACCACAGGCGGCTCTGACGCCAACGAGGTTGCTCTCAAGATCGCGCGCGCCGCTACCGGTCGGTTCAAAACGATCAGCTTCTGGGATGCCTTCCATGGCGCGGGCTTTGGCGCCGCAAGCGTCGGTGGCGAGGCGACATTCCGCAGTCATATCGCGGGCCCCCTCTTGTCGGGCACTGAACACGTCGCGCCTTTCGCCTGCTACCGTTGCCCATACAATCACACGGGACCGGAAACCTGCGGGTTGGCCTGCGCGAAAATGGTCGAATATGTTCTGGAGCGTGAAGGAGATGTGGCGGCGGTCATAGCCGAACCGATGCGTGCGGTGCCCTATGTACCACCGCCGGGGTTTTGGAAATCCGTGCGCGAGGCGTGCAATCGTCACGGCGCGCTTTTGATCATGGATGAAATCCCGACAGGCCTTGGCAAAACCGGCAGGATGTTTGCCTTTGAACATGACGAGATCGTCCCCGACATTGTGACGCTTGGAAAAGCGCTTGGCGGGGGCATCCTGCCCATTGCCGCTTGTGTTGCCCGCAAACAATTGGATGTCTGCGGAGATTTTGCCATTGGTCATTACACACACGAAAAGAACCCGGTTACCGCGCGGGCCGCTTTGACAACGCTTCAAATCATCGAAGATGAGGGGTTGGTTCATCGATCGGCCACGTTGGGTGAGCACGCAATTGGCCGTCTTATGGACGAACTTCAGAACGTACCTACCGCCGGAGACATTCGGGGACGGGGTTTGATGTTCGGGGTCGAAATCGTCGATGATCGCGCCGACAAAACGCCGGGTAATGCGCGTGCCGAACGGATTTACTATGCCTGTCTGGAGGCCGGTTTGAGCTATAAGATCAGTCAGGGATGCGTTCTGACATTGTCGCCGCCGCTGACCATCTCGCAATCGGATCTGGACCACGCAATCGACATTGTGGTTGCTGCGATCAAGGCCGAGAGTTGACACGTCGGATCAGTCAAAATTCGGCAGTTGGGAAAAAGAGGCTAGCCGGGACGGCGACGAAGACCCCAAAATGCGACGTAAGACAACGAGTTCGATGGCGCACGGCGTACAAAAAAATTTGGATCTAGCCGAAGGCGTTGTAGTATCCAACTGCACTCAGGCTTCAAGCGCTGACGAAAGTGACAGGAAAGGCAAAATCTTCAATTCGGCCTCTAGTACAAATGAGACTGAATAAACTGACGGGATTACAGGAACTCAATATCAACAGAGCGGGGTCTTTCATGGTATCGAATGTAATTCAGAAGCTGAAAGACCTGTTGTCGCTGTGCTCCACAGATCGCAGCCCGTCGTCTTTGCCAAATGGTGGAAAAAAAGATTCAGTTCAGCAGGCGACTACTTTTTACCTGCCATAGGGTATTCAAACTCCCTTTGCCGCGAGATCCTTGAATACAGATTTCACCAACTTGCCCATGCCTTCATCCGTTTCAGGCGGTTATTCTCTTTTTCCATCCTCGCAAATACTGATCAGATCTAAGGTCTAATCGGCATTACTTCTGTGTGTCATGATTCATCCTTGCAAGGGTGGATGATCAACACCGAGATAGTCTGATTTCAGGGGACTGGGTCACCCGTTCAGCTTCTTTGACAGGGCTGGGAGC
Source organism: Ruegeria sp. YKSF131 (assembly GCF_059612645.1). NCBI lineage: Bacteria > Pseudomonadati > Pseudomonadota > Alphaproteobacteria > Rhodobacterales > Roseobacteraceae > Ruegeria > Ruegeria sp. YKSF131. Next base: position 7,068 of record NZ_JBXWQZ010000066.1, read on the forward strand.
GCAGAAGCTCAACTGGCTTCCAACGGTTCGCTGAGTTCTATGGCCCACCCTCTCGACGCATGTCGGGAACGCCGATTGAAAATGTAGCATCTTCCGCCGCCGGGACAGATGGCTTGGAATTGTACGGGTGTTCAGCGCAAACCCGCCACCGAGATAGCAAGGTGGCGGGTCAGGTTATCGTTGTGACAAATTGGTCGGATCAGAGCTTGATGCGGAAGGCTGCGAAACCGTCTGCACCTTCCCCGGCGTCCTCGATTGCCACTCCTTTGACATCGCCCATATAGTCACGGGCTTTTGGACCGGTCTCGAACAACACCGTGGTGTCCGCCAGCGGCGAAAACGACCAGTTGGCATCCGCTTTGGGATCGATTGTGCCCTGTTCGACAATGTAGCGCACAATGACGTCGCGGTTGGTGTCCGGTGCTTCGAACACGATTGTGTCGCCCATTGCGCCCGGGAACGCGCCACCACCGGATGCGCGGTAATTGTTGGTGGCAATGATGAACTCCATATCATCCGTAACAGGCGAGCCATTGAAGGCAAGGTTCACGATCCGTGCTGCGTCGGGGTTTACCTCTTCGCCCTTTGGCCCAAAGCGCGACGGTTGCGACAGGTCGATCTGATAGGTCACGCCGTCCATCACGTCGAAATTGTACGACGGGAATTCAGGGTTCAGAAGGATCGCATCCTTGGATCCAGCTTCGACCTGATTGAACATACCGGCCGAGCGTTCCAACCAGCCACGCACCTGCGCCCCGTTCACGCGAACCGCACGGACCGTATTCGGATAGAGATACAGATCGGCCACGTTCTTTATGGCAACGTCCCCGACCGGGACATCGGTGTAATACTCTGGACCGCCTCGGCCTCCGGCTTTGAACGGTGCCGCCGCAGACAGGATCGGCAACCCTTCATGCTCGGTGCCTTTCAGCATGTCTTCGACGTACCATTTCTGCGCGATCGAGACGATCTGCACAGACGGATCATCCGCGACCAACGCAAAATAGCTGTGCAGCGGGGCCGAGGTTTTGCCGACCGCGCGCCGAACATAGGCCAGCGTTTCGTCATGAGCTTTCGCAACCGACTCCAGAACCTTCTGATCATCTTCGACCAGAGCGGTGATCGAGCGGTCTTCGTTGCGTTTGGAAATCGGTCGCGCCTCTGACGTCGTGGTAACGACGCGCCATTCCTTGCCGTCCCGTTCCAAAAGTAGGTCTAGTAGGCCAAGATGCGACCCCCAGAAACCGCCCATGACGGCAGGTTTGCCCATCAGCGTGCCTTTTTCCACATCGATCCCTGGGCGGTCAGCAAATGTCGGTGACGGGAAAACCAGGTGATTGTGGCCGGTGACCAGCGCGTCGATCCCGTCGACACCTGCCAGAACCACGGATGCGTTTTCCATGCCGTCCTCATAATCGGCACCCCCGATCCCCGAATGCGACAGGGCGATGATCAAGTCACATCCCTGTTCCTTCATCTCGGGCACATAGGCCTGAGCAGTCTCGACAATATCGCGGGCCTGGACATTGCCCTCCAGATGCCTGCGGTCCCAGTTCACGATTTGTGGCGGGGTAAAGCCGATGACACCGATCCTGATCGGATGATTGGTGCCGTCGCCCATCGCGATTTCACGGTCGAGAATGGCATAAGCCTGTACTAGGGTCTTGTCGTCACGCGGGTTCGTACCTTTTTCCTTGGCGACATTGGCCAGAACAACAGGGAACTCGGCACCGGCCAAAGCCTTGTCCAAGAACTCCAGACCGTAGTTGAACTCGTGATTGCCCAGCGTCGCGGCATCATACCCGACCGTATTGAAGGCCGTGATGATGGGATGGCTGTCGCCGTCCTTCATGCCGCGCTCGTAAGCGATGTAGTCGCCCATCGGATTGCCCTGCAGGAAATCGCCGTTATCCACCAAGAGCGAGTTTGTCGCCTCAGACCGGATTTCGTTGATGATCGACGCTGTGCGGGACAGGCCTACTGTGTCGCGGGGTTTGTCCGCATAATAATCATAAGGGAAAACATGAACATGGATGTCGGTGGTTTCCATGATGCGCAGATGCGCCTGATTACTGGCCGCTGCCACCGAAAACGGGTGCAGGGTAATTGCCGCTGCACCAGCAGTTGTCGTGGCAAGGAAACGGCGTCGCGAAATTGTAGAACGGCTGGAGAAAGACATAGGTCACCTTTCAGGTTTGTGGTCAACGCGCCTTTTTGCCTGTAATTCACAACAACCATATGAAACGGGGTGCCAGCGCTTTAGACGCGTCATGTGTAGGCGCAATGCTAGGTACAATAGCCCAACTTCCTGTACTTGATAAGACATGGCAGAAGGGGAACCCGTGCCCTGCGATTGCCAAGACAATGCCTCGCAATCAGTGCTTTGCGACATATCTAACCCGCGTCATGTGGGCATCCGACCACTGACCGCCAACCGTGTGGCTGGGACAGCCCGGTTATCGACGTACTGCCCCCAGGACAACACGCTCTTTCGGGAAGCTGGTCAGTGATTGGCACCCGTCTTCTGTGACCAGGACGTCATCTTCAATACGGACACCAAAACTGCCCAGGTCATACAGACCCGGTTCGTTGGTCCAGACCATGCCTGCGCGCATTACCTGGTTGTTTCCGCGCATGATATAAGGAGCCTCGTGCAAATCCCGACCCAAACCATGGCCTGTCTTGGTGCGTATGCGATTGGCGAATGGGGATGCTTCAAGAACGCCGATGACTGCATCATCGATATCATGGGCGGTCACACCGGGGCGACACACGTTCAGACCCATCTGGTTTGCTCGCAATACAGTTTCGTAGACGGCCTTGCCCTCATCTGAAACTTCGCCAACGAAAAAGGTTCGCGTAATATCAAAGACAAGTCCATCCTTGCGCGCGCCAAAGTCAAAGAGTAGCGCATCGCCAGTTTGAAGCCGATAATCCATACGCGCTTTCCCGCGCGGTCGGGTCGAGTTGTCGGCTGCGACCACAATCGGTGTTAAGGCCTGTGAATCGGCGCCTTCGGCAAACATTGCCTGGATCAAAGCCTATTCGATCTGTTTCTCGGTCTGGCCTGCACGTACAGTCCCGATTACCTGCTCAAGCGCACGTTCCGAGATGGTGATTGCAGCTTGCAGGGAAGCCACATCCTTGCTGGACTTGCTCAGGCGCAGTTTCGAGACTTGGTGCTCTGCATCAATTATCTTTAACCCAGGCATAGCTTCGGTCAGTGCATCAGAGACAAAAACACGCATGACCTGTCCTTCAACTGTAAGGGACATGATGCTCAGGTGGTCCGCCAAAGCGGCGAAAGCCCCTTTGTAACCGGCCTCATCCCGCCAATCGAATACCGCTCCTTCGAACCTTAATTGATCCCACGAGCCAAGTTCCAGATTTGGAACAATGGCGGCGGATTCTCCTGAAGCGGGTATCACAACCACGATGAGGCGTTCGTTGGTCATGAAAGACTTGCCCATGGCACGGTCGAAATTTGGACCCGGCACCAATGCCACGGCATCGACAGAGATTTCACGGGCCAATTGGCGATATTCTGATAAATCTGGTAATCTTACCAACCCTTAATGTGACCAAAACCACCCGCTTCGGCGATCCCGGCACATCTTATTGTTCTTACTCCACGCGCGAGCCGTTATCGGCTTGGTATTCTGACGGTTGGAAACGTCGCCACTCGTTTCGCCGCACAGCAGCATACAGCCCGGCCAAAAGTTCGCTTCGTGTTTCAGATTGCAGTCGTCACTTTTGTCAGCCACTCTTTTGCGGGATCACTCAATCGCGGTGAAAGCATCTGTCTGATTTGACGATGATATTGATTTAACCAGTGCCGCTCGGGCATAGTCAGGTTTTGAACAATCAACATGTCAGCCTGAATTGGCACAAACGTCATATTGCGGAAGGCAAGGAAACCGTTGTCTTCTGTGACGACCTCAAAGACGTTTTCTATGCGGATGCCGAAGCTGGCGGCCTTGTAAAACCCCGGTTCAATCGACATGACCATGCCCGGTTCCAGATCAATCGGGTTATAGGGTTTTCCTATTCTCTGCGGGTGTTCGTGCACTGACAGTCGATGGCCGATGCCGTGACCGGTCCCATGGTCATAGTCCAGCCCGAGATCCCACAAAGGGCGGCGGCAGATCCCGTCGATATGGTGCCCTTGGGTACCAGGCGGGAATCGCAAGGTGGCCAAGGCACAGAAGGCCTTGAAGACTGCCGTGTATGCCTCATCATACCCGTCAGGCCGTGCTCCAAAAGCATAGCACCGGGTGGTATCGGTCGTTCCCGTCTCGTATTGTCCGCCGCTGTCCATCAGATAGGTTTGATCCGGTTGGATAGGATCATTCCGATCCGCGGTCGCGCTATAGTGGCACATCGCCGCGTTCCCGCCTGCCGCTGAGATCGCATGAAAACTGTCACCTAGGAAACCTTGCTGTGCGCAGCGCAGCGCCTTCAATTTTTGCTCTGCTTCACGCTCGGTCAGGGGGTCACCACTTTCGGCGCGAACGGGAACCGTGTCTGCAAGCCAGGCACCAAATTCTGCCCACGCGATTCCGTCGGTGAAATGGCAGGTTCGAAGACCCTCCAGTTCGATCGTGTTTTTCAATGCCTTAGTCCGGGTAATCACACTGCGTTCAGAACCAAGTTTCGCACCGGCTTCTTCGATGGTTTGTCTTACGGCGACAGGTGAGAAATCCGGATCAGCCAATACCAGCTGATTTGGCCGAAATCTGGCCTTGAGCGTGGGCAAAAACTCTACCTGTGGAACTATCTGAAGACTTGAGGGCAATGCACTCTCTACGAAATCATCCAGCTTTTGCGGATCGACAAACCAAATCAGCGTCCCGTCCCGATGTGCCAGAAGAAAGGAGTTAACTACCGGATTATAGCCAACATCCGCGCCGCGGATGTTCAGTAACCAGGCGATATTGTCAGGTTGTGTTTCGACAACAAAGTCGGCCTGTCGCTGAACCAGATAGTTCGCCAGATCAGAGCATTTTTCTGCACAGTTTTTCCCGGCAATCTGCGACGGTAAAACTGTCACACGACCACAGGGTGGCGCTGGTTGATCTGTCCAAACCGCGTCGACCGGATTGACTTGTTGCGGCACCATCATTGCGCCCACATCCTTGCAGGCTGCGTCAAACCGGTCAAACCACGACGGGGGTATGTGCATCGGGTCATATCCGAGGCGCCAACCTGTACGCATCTCTTTTCTCAGCCACTCTTCGGGCGTCTCGCCATGAAGATGATGATGAGAGAATAACGCGCCTTTGCACTCTTGCGTAGCCTGCAAGCTGTATCGACCATCGACAAAAAGGGCGACGGTCTCAGGTGTTACAAAGGCAAGTCCGGCAGATCCGGTGAACCCGGTCAGATACGCCAGACGTTCGTCATGCGGTGCGACGTATTCGCCTTGATGGGCGTCAAATCGTGGTAGTATAAAGGCATCCAGGTCCTGCACGCTCATTTGGTCGCGGAACAGCGAAATTCTTTCGCTCGGACATAAATGAAACCTATCCAGCATGTGCTTTGATCTCTTCCGCGTGGTGGCAGGCGACCTCTCCAAACTCCCCAAATTGTCTGAGTGCGGGAACGCCGCGTTGACAAAGACTTGTGGCAAAACGACAGCGCACGTGGAACGGGCATCCGGGCGGTACGTTCATTGGTGACGGCAACTCACCCTCCAGTCGGATGACGTTCCCTTTGTCATCCGGATCAAGCGATGGCGCAGCGCTGAGCAGAGCTTGGGAGTAGGGATGTGAGGGATCGGAGAACAAGGTTTCGCTATCGCCGATCTCCACAATCCGGCCCAGATAAATTACGGCCACCCGGTTCGAGACGTGACGTACTAGTCGCAAGTCATGTGCGACGAAAAGAATTGTAAGGTTCAGTTTGTCCTGCAATTCAAGCAGAAGATTGACGACTTGTGCCTGTACTGAAACGTCCAGCGCTGAAACCAGTTCGTCGGCAATCAAAACTTCCGGCTCGACCGCCAGCGCACGTGCGATAGCAACTCGCTGCCTCTGCCCCCCTGAAAACTCGTGTGGAAATTTGTATGCGGCGTCCTGTGGCAGGCGTACCAGATCCAACAGTTCCATAACGCGCGAAGGAATTTCACTCTCGGGACGCATCTTGTGAACACTAAGAGCCTCGGACAGAATCTGACCAGTCGTCATCCGAGGGTTCAGGGACGAATAAGGATCCTGAAACATCATCTGAACGCGACGGTTGTAGTCGCGCTCGTTACGAAAATGCGGGTCAAAGATATCTTTTCCTGCGAAACGGATACTGCCGGTCTGAGGCTGGTGAAGCCGAACGATGCAACGCGCGAGCGTGGACTTGCCACACCCAGACTCGCCGACAACGCCCAGTGTTTCTCCTCGCTTGAGCTCGAGGCTGACACCGTTCAGCGCGTTGACAACCCGCCCGGGTCGCTGGCGGATCAGATCAAGAACCGATCGTGACAAATGAAATTGAAGACCCACATCGTTTATCTCCATGACCGTATCTGTCATGCGACGTCTCCCTGAGCTGCAGGCACATGATTGAAGCACGCCACATGACGACCCTCGGATATTGCCGACAAGGGTGGGCGCGCGTTCAGGCACGCGTCGACTGTGCTGTGGCACCGTGGGGCAAAGGCGCATCCGACAGGCAATCTCTCGAGGCTCGGAGGCGTGCCCGGCACCGAATAGAGCGGTGTGCGCGGCGGCACATTCTGAGGAACAGACCGCATCAGTCCAACAGTATAAGGGTGACGTGGTGCATTCAAAACCTGACGCACTGCCCCCTGTTCAACCACCCGTCCGGCATACATGACAGCCAAGGATTCACAGGTTTGAGCGACCACACCTAGATCATGCGTGACAAGAACCACGCCCATCTGAAGCTCATCGGCCAAGGACAGGATCAAATCAAGAATCTGCGCCTGAATCGTAACGTCCAATGCGGTGGTTGGTTCATCCGCGAGCAACAGTTTCGGGTTAGCTGCCAGAGCAATCGCGATCATAACGCGCTGCCGCATACCACCTGAAAACTGATGTGGGTATTCGTTCAAACGTGACGCGGCAGATGGAATCCCTACATGATCCAGCATCTCAACCGCCCGGTCACGGCGCGCCGCGCGATTGAGGTCGGTATGCGCCTTCAACGTCTCGGTCAGTTGCATACCAACCGTCAACAATGGGTTAAGCGATGTCATCGGCTCCTGAAAGATCATCGCAATTTCGCCACCGCGAATGCGCCTCAGTTTTCGTTCGGAAAGCGGAACAAGGTTTTGCCCCTGCCAATTCACAACTCCTGTGACTTCGCCATAGCGCCGCGATAGCCCCAGAACCGAGCGCAAAGTGACGCTCTTGCCAGAACCGCTTTCACCGACCAGTCCTAGGACTTCGCCACGTCGAACGGAAAAACTCACGTCTCGCACGGCTGGCAAAGGGGTCCCTTCTTTCCAGAAGGTTGTACTAAGGTTTTTCACTTCGAGGATAGGTTGCTGATTGCCTGTCATTGCCAACTCCTTACCCGCGTGGCCTGAGCAGGTCTGCCAACCCATCGCCAATAAGGGAGAATCCAAGACCTGTGATAACGATCGCGATCCCGGGCATCAGGCTCAACCACCAGGCCGTTGTGATAAAATTGCGGCCTTCTGCGATCAGGACGCCCCATTCCGCCTGCGGTGGCTGTGCGCCAAGACCCAGATACCCAAGTGACGAACCCAGCAGAATTGCCAGCGCCATATCCGTCATCCAGTAGACGATAACCGGCGTAATCGCATTCGGCAGAAGGTGGCGAAAGATAATGCGCCTGTCGGAGTATCCCATGACGATGCCTGCAGCGGCATAGTCGTTTCCCATCTGCGCAATGATCTCGGCTCGCATTAACCGGGCATAGTAGACCCAACCAACAACCGTTATCGCAATGTACATATTGACCAAGCCCGGACCAAGTACGGCGACGACCGCAATGACCAGAACCAGAAATGGGAACGTGATGATCGCGTCCACGACACGCCCGAAGATCATATCAGCGATCCCGCGGTAGTAGCCGACAAGCGCGCCAACCACGACGCCGATGATCAGAGCAAAGACCGTGGCCAGGACAGCCATCTGCATGTTTACCGAATAGGCTGAAATCACGCGGCTCAGACTGTCGCGCCCCAGCAGGTCGGTGCCGAAGGGATGGGCCCAGCTTGGTGGCTGTCGGACCGCAGTGTAATCGATAAAGTTGGGATCATACGGGGCAAACGCATTTGGCATGATCGCAAGCAAAGTCGACATTCCAATGATGCAAAGGCCTATTATGAAACCCGGTTTTCGTAGCGCCGCTGGTATGCGCGTCTTTGGCGGTACGCCCGCTCCACCTGGAGAAGTGGCAGTGTCGGTCATGTCAAACGCATCCTCGGGTCCAACGAGCTTTGAAACAGGTCCGTAAGCAGGAATACGACCGAGACCAGAACCGCAAATGTCAGCGTCAATCCCTGGATGAGCGGGTAGTCGCGCGCGAAAATCGCCTCAAGCATCAAGCGTCCGACACCGGGTACGGCGAAAACTGTTTCGGTAACCAGCGTTCCACTCATGAGGTTGCCGATAGACAGACCCAAAAGTGTAACGGTCGAAATCAGTGCGTTACGTAACACGTGGCGCCCCAAGATCAGCCTGTCGGGCAAACCCTTGGCTCGGGCAAACTGAACGTATTCGGCATCAAGGACCTCGTTGATGGCGGCGCGCAGGTTTCGCATGATGATCGCCGACGTGTACAACGCCACCGCTACGGCAGGCAGGAACAGATGATACAGCCTGTCCATAAAGGTGTCGCCATAGCCGCCAACCGGAAACCACCGCAGTTGGGCGGCAAGAAAAGTCAGCAAGATCAGACCGATGTAAAACACAGGCATCGATAAACCTATCTGGAACACTGTACGGATCACTGCGTCGGGCCACCGTCCGCGGTTCAGAGCTGCAACAAACGCCAGTGGTCCTGCAATCAACAAAGACATGAGAACTGCATAGATCGTCAGAAAAGCCGTGGTCGGCAGGCGGTTGATGATGACTTCGGTAACCGGTGCGCGCATCAGGATTGACCGGCCCAGATCGCCTTGCAGCGTATTTGTCAGAAACAGCCAGAACTGCACCAAAAGCGGCTCGTTCAGTCCCAACCGTTCGCGGATAGCAGCAAGATCTGCATCCGAAGCCCGGTCTCCTGCGATGGCGATGGCCGGGTCCCCCGGTAGGAGACGAACCAGAACAAAGATGATGATCATCACGAGGATGAATGTCGGGATCATCAACAACAAGCGTTTGAATGTGTATTGAAGGGTTGCCATCAAGGCCTCCGTCAAATGAACCGCCGGCAGTACCTGCCGGCGGCATTTAAGCGATCAGCGGCTGACGGTCGCCTGATCGAAGACGTTATTTCCCAGTGGTGTCTGAACGTATCCGTCCACGCTGGTCGATACTGCCACCGCAAAGGGCGTCTCATACATGAAAAGCAAAGGGGCTGCATCTGCATATATTTCCTGCATTTCAGCATACTGGGCCGCTCTTTTTTCAGCGTCTATTTCTGTTGCCGAAGCCTCAAACAGAGCATTGAATTTCGCGTTTTCCCAACCAGTGCCGACCGCATTGGCTGTAGGGGTATAACCTAACCAGCCGACGACCTGGCTGGGGTCGTTTACGTCGTTCACCCAGCCATAGGTGTGGATGTCAAATTCGCCCGAGCGGTTCTTGGCGCCACGTGTCGGCCCATCCACCTGTTCGACTGACAGATTGATCCCCAACGGAGCCCACATCTGCTGAAGGGCCGCAAATATGGTGCTGTCATCCGCAGAGCCAGCCAAAGTCGTAAAGGTGATTTCGGTTCCCGGCGCTACGCCTGCCTCGGCGATCAGAGCTTTGGCCTTGTCAAGGTCGTAGGCATACAACGGACCAAGATTTGCGGAAAGCTGGGTCGCCGCTGCCATCAGAGGTGAGGTCATTGGCTTGCCGGCGCCTTGCAGCACAAGCCCGATCAGTGCCTCTTTGTTGGTGGCATAGTTGAGTGCCTGCCGAACCCGAGCGTCTGACAACGGGTTAGGCGATCCGTCAGCACGGGTTTCACGCGTGTTGATCGGCGAATATATGATCCGTGTTGACGGATAGAGGTTCATGTTGATCGCTTGGTCTGCTTCAAGCTCCGGCACACGTGAAAACGGAATGAATTCAGCGGCATCCACTTCACCAGCCTGAAGCTTCAGAATCCGGGTTGCGTCATCAGGTATGATCTCAAAATGCACGCCGTCCAGGTAAGGCAGCGCTTTGCCGTCGGACCCTTTGCGCCAGTAGTTCTTATTGGCACAGAACTCCATGGAGGTTCCCTGCTCAAATCCACACAGATAGAAGGGGCCGGACCCGACACCGGGGCCTTTGGCTGCAAAGATTGCGGCGGACTTTTCCTGGTCAGTGGAACCTTCGGCCGCCTCAAAGACGGCTTTGGAGACAATACCGGTTGTGAAAGTGGCAAGCATTGAGAGGATTGTCGGGTCAGCCGCTTTCAGACTGATCGAGACGACATTTCCTTCCGCGCTTACATTGTCGATGGATCCCAGAAGTCCGGCCCAGGGGCTTAGATCGGGATTGCGGGCGCGATCCAGCGAAAAGACAACGTCTTCTCCGGTCAAAGGCGTTCCATCCGAAAAGGAGACGCCGCTGCGCAAGGTAAGCGATACAGACTGTCCATCATCGGAGATACTGTATTCTTCGGCCAGTCCTGGGATGACAGAGTTTCCATCTTCACTGGGGCGCAATAGCGTGTCGAAAAGGCTGCCAACCATCCAGATGTCAGAGTTTCGATCGGCATAAATCGGGTCAATCAGGTTTGATCCGTCATATCTGGCGAAATTCAGAATGCCACCACGCTCTTGTGCGAACAAAGGTAGGGCCATTGCGGTAGCCACGACGGCAGTCGCTGCCATCAAATTACGTTTCATTGATGAGTTCCTCCCAAAGCGATTCTCGATCGCATGAAGGCGGTATACATTAATTTCAATACTGCTAAAACAATTTTTAGTTAGACGTAAATTGCATATTGCGATCACAGGAGCATTGATTGGAAACCCAGGATGCGCCACGACATTCTGGGCAGCACTTTCAAGTGCGACCCCACGATAGAACTCGGAGAACTGTCGATGAACGGTTCGGCCGACCTGATTAGTTGGAGGAATTATTGATCGGCGTTGTATTTACCCACAATTCAACTGCTTCAGTGTCTCCTAGGACAATCGAATAATGCGGCTTGGAGGTGTCGTGATGTATCGTGTCACCGCTCGACAAGATGTGGACTTCGTCACCCAGATGGTATTCCAACTGACCCGAAATCAGATAGCAAAAGCTCTCGCCTTCGTGGCACATCTTCTCGGACATGTGCCCCGCAGGACGATGAACGATGCACGGATATAAAAGCGCGCCCGAAAACCCCGGACCCAACTTTTCATAGAACCGCCCGTTGACTCCCAATGCATAGGTTTGACGTCGATCTTTGCGAACGTATTCGGTGTATTCCTCGGGAACACTGACAAGCTGTTCAATGCTGGTCTTTAAAGATGCAGCAATTGCCATAAGCGAAGACAAGGACGGGGCACTGATGCCGCGCTCGACCTGTGATATGAACCCTGTGGTCAAACCAGCTTCATCCGCAACCTCGACAAGTGTTTTGCCAAGCGCTTTCCGGCGGCGTCGAATTGCTTTCCCCAGTTGAGACGGGTGATTTTTCTGATCCATCATTTCTTCTCTAGTGGTCGAGCTCGACGGCTCTCAGGGGCCTTGTTTCAGCAAATCCTGTACCTGCGACCGACGGGAACAGCGATTCGCTTACCTAGGCGAACTTCATAACCGGTACGGTTATCATTGGCTAAGTTTCTACTAAAAGCGTTTTTAACCCGGAAAAGCAAATTAGGTTCGTTCCTTCGTGTCGCTGCAAACTTCTGAATGAGAGGCTTAGTCTCGGCGATCACGTGGGAGGAGGGTAGCCAAAATCAGCTCTCCGCTATGACTGGCTCGGATCTGACGAAGGACCTTGTTGCTGCCGACTTACTTCACCGCGCGCACAGAAGAAAATCAGTGAATTTGACGCCTTCATCCCAGAATGGAAGAAGAAACAGCCGCGTGCCCGTTACGTTGAAGTATCTTAGGGCCAAGTGCCAGGAATTCTGCACTGAGCGTACCTTCGAATGCGCCCGTGCAAAGACCAACGGTGAAAAAACGCAACTCGATTGTTGAGGGTCGCCTGATCAACTCTCGGACTGCGTTCGGCCATGATCTCTGCTCGATTGCGACAGGAAACTGTGTGCCTCAAGTGGAATTGCGCAGTATATTGAGCCGTCGTTATTGGGATGTTGCGGCCCCTCAAAGAGCTCATTGTGAAACCTGTTCGAAACCCATTTGTCCGAACCAATCTTTCATTTCCACATGCCAGTCATTCACCAAAAGATTGCAACTTATCCATCTGCTTTATTCGGTCGCAACTGCCTGAACATGCGCTGCGAAAGTAGGATCAAACATCAGTGCCTTGCACCTGTCGAACCGACCCGTGGCATAGGCCCAGAAATCATCGGCCGGGTTATCATCGGCATGTTGGATCAAGCCCCAAAGTGTCCACAGAAGATCGCACATCGCCTTGTAGATCACCATTCGCCCGAATTGAGCCGCTGTTGGTGCCGCGCCGAAATAGGACGTCAGCATCTCGATTTCTTGCGCCTCGGTCAGCCCGGCTTCGACCGACAAATCGCCGAGGTCCCAAAGGGCATCATTCATGCCGGAATATTCGAAATCCACGATCCACATACGGTCACCGTTGTCGAGAAAGTTCTCGCAAAGCGGATCGCAATGGCTGGGAACCAGCATGCCCGGCCTGTCTTGCAGCAGCTGTTTGATCGGCGCAGCTTCCGCGACAATTTCTGTATAGCCTTCGGGCAGGGAAATATCCTTTGTTGACAGGACTTTCAGATATTCATCGATCATCGAAAAAAGTTCGAACCGAAATTCGAAAGGGCGGGGTGACTCGTGTAGTTGCCGCAGGGCATGCCCGGCACGTGCGGCCGCTCCGGAGCGCGTTGCGAAAAGCTCGGGTGTCATGGTGACGATACCGTCAATGCAGTCACTGATCATCACACCGGTATCTGCATCCGCCCAAAGCACAGCAGGACCGATACCAGCTTCGGCTGCGACCTTGGCATTGTGAATCTCAACGCCGCGATCGATATAATCCGCGGTGCCATCTCCGGGGATACGAACGATCATGGTGTGCCCGCCGGTTTCCACTCTGTAGACCAGATTGGTCAACCCGCCCAGCCGTTTGATTTTGCTGTCTTGTGCTGAGATTTCCTCAAAACCTTTCAGGTTGCGAAGTTCACTCAGGACACGATCAGTGTTTCCGTCAGTCATTTTCTGCCCTCCCCCTCAGGCTTTTAGCCGCTCATTGGTCGGATCGTACAGAGGCCCATCCACCCGGTGGATCTGTTCGCGGTCTCCGAACAATTCGAGTTCGAATTCCGTCTGGTCCATCAGCGCCACCGGAAGATAGCCGTAGATGATCGTTTTCCCGACATGGTGCCCATAGCCACCGCTGCTGGCGCGCGAAACGGTTACGCCATTGTGCAGGATGGTTTCCCCCCCGGTCATCGGCAGTTTTTCCTCGGTCACGAAGGTACAGAGTTTCTGTGCTGCGCCATTGGATTTCTGGCCCTCCAGAACATCGCGCCCGAAAAAACTTCCCTTGGATTTCAGGTGGACGCGAGAGCTCAGGCCCGCTTCTACAGGTGTATAGTCCGGGGTGATATCGGTGCTCCAGTAAAGATACCCCTTTTCCAGGCGCAGCGAGTCTATGGTCCGGTAGCCAATGTCGCGGATGCCATAGGCCTGTCCTGCCTTCCAAAGTTGATCATAGACATGAAGTGCAAATTCGGTTGGGATGTGCAGTTCCCAGCCCAATTCGCCGGTATAGCCGATGCGCACCGCACGCACTTTTGCTGCTCCGACCGTAATGTCGCGCGCTGTTGCAAAGGGAAACGCAGCGTTTGAGATATCCTCTTCGGTTACCGCCTGCAGGACGTCGCGCGCTTTTGGTCCGCAGATATTGATCACCGCCCGGGATGAGGTAACCTCGATCAGATGTGCCGATCCGTCTTGCGGCAGATGGCGTCGGATCCAGTCAGAATCGTGCGCCCCGAATCCGGCGCCGGTCACGATATAGAAATGGTCGCGCCTCAGGCGGGTGATGGTGACATCCGCCTCGACTCCTCCTTTGTCGTTACAAAGCTGGGTATAGATTACGCTGCCATCCGGCTTGTCCATGTTTGAGACCGCTAGGTGTTGCAACACACCCAACGCGCCAGAGCCGATCAGTTCGAACTTGGAAAAGCTCGACTGGTCGATCAGAACGACACCTTCGCGCGCAGCGCGGTGTTCTTCGGCCGCGAAGACATGCCAACCGGGATTGAGAAAATCGAGTTGATCCACTGGGGTGACCCCAGCTGGGGCGAACCACAAGGGCCGCTCCCACCCGTTCTTTGACCCATAGACCGCCCCGTGTTCTTTCAATCGGTTGTATAGCGGAGACAGTCGCAAATTGCGTGCGGTCTCGGCCTCCTGGCCCGGATAGCGCATCTTGTAGTGATGCGCATAATGCTCGACAGCTCGGGGATACATAAAGGCCTTGGTCGCATGATGTGGGCTGAACCGCCGCACGTCCAATGGCCAAAGATCCAGGCTTGGACGCCCGTTCAGAATCCATTCCGCGATCATTTCCCCCGCGCCCCCGCCAGCCGCAATACCATAGAGGAACCCGGTCGAGAGCATCAGGTTTTTAACCTCAGGGGCCCAGCCCATGACAAAATCACCATCGGCGGAGTAGGGGATTGGTCCATTGATGATTTGCCGGATGCCGACCTGGTTCACGACAGGCGTGACGACACCGGCAAGTTCAGCCAGCGGCGCGAAACGGTCAAGATTGTCCGGTAGCAACTGGCGCACGAACTCTCCGGGAATGCCCCGTTCTCCAAATGGCAATGTGTCGTCTTCGTAACCTCCGATGACCAGACGCCCGCCAGCATCGGGCTTGTAATAGACCAGACGCTCAGGGTCGCGCAGCGTGGGCAGGCCCTTGACCAATTCCGGCTCTGGCAACGGTTCTGTTACGACGTATTGGTGCTCGACAGCGCAGGCTGGCACCACGACGCCCAGTTTTGCGGCCAGTTCACGGCTCCACATGCCCGAGGCCAGCACAACGGTTTCCGCCTCATAGTCGCCGTTGGTTGTCATCACTTTGGTTATGCGGCCATTGCGGATTTCGAAATCCTTGACCTTCACCCCCTGCCTGATCTGTGCGCCGTGGCTCCGCGCACCGGCTGCAATCGCCAGACACAGGCCAGCGGGGTCAACGTGGCCATCCGATGGAATAAAGGCAGCCCCCTCTAACCCGTCGGCATCAATATAGGGAAACAGGGCTTTCGCTTCGGCTGGTGAGATGATTTCCATCTCCAGGTCAAAACTGCGTGCCATTGTCGCCAGACGTTTTGCCTCCAGCAGCCGTTCCTTGGTTGCCGCCAGCCGCAAGCTGCCGACTTTCTTCCAGTCGAACTCCATACCGGTCTCGTCGGCCAGCCGGTCATAGAGCGCGACCGATCGTTTCAGCATCCGGGTCGTATTGCGGGAAGACCGCAGTTGCCCAACCAGCCCGGCAGCGTGCCATGTTGCCCCCTCTGTCAGAGATGCCTTTTCCAGAAGGACGACATCCGTCTCACCTGCCCGGGCCAGATGATAGGCGATTGAGCATCCGATGATGCCGCCGCCAATAATAAGGTGTTCTGCAGAATGGGTTGTCATGGCCTCGCCCCTGTCGACAAATTTGATGCCAGATCATCGTATCGACCAACAGAAATCAACAAAAATTAAAAAAGAGTGTTGAAATATGTTGATTTAAGGAGGTATCAACAATTCATCCTGTTAGAATCCAACATCCGAGTGGCTGAATGTCGAAATACGAAAAGGACATCCTGAGCGCGGTTAACATTCATGGCCGAATCTCGGTCATGGACCTGGCGCAGAGGCTTAACGTTTCCGATCAGACAATCCGTCGAATTGTGAAGCCGTTGGTGGATGCGGGGCACATCGACAAGGTTCACGGCGCGTTGGTCAGCACCCAAAAGGTTCTGGATCCCCCTTTCATCGCGCGTATGACAACCAACCGCGCGGCGAAAGTCGCCATTGCAAAGTCCATTTTGAACCTTGTGCCTGATAACGCGTCCATTGCTATTGATACAGGATCTACGTCGGGTTTTGTGGCTCAGGCTCTCAAGGCGCGCAGAGATCTTACCGTGGTGACGAATTCAGCGTTCATTGCAACAACTCTGGCGATGGGGAACGGCAACCGGGTATTTATGGCGGGCACACAGCTTAGAAATCATGACGGCGCAGCGTTCGACCGCGCGGCCTTTGACGTTATTGCAAATATGTCGGTGGAATACTCGATCCTGTCGGCGTCGCGTGTGCATCCGAAACAGGGTTTTTTGGTGTTCGAACAATGCGAAGTCGATATTGCGGTCGCAATGAAGGCGATCAGCGAACGATGTTTCATGGCAGTGGACTCGACCAAGTTCCAGGCATCCGAACCCAAACCGGCCTTGCATCTTCCAGCTCTTTCGGCAAGTGACTTCCTGATAACCGAGCGGAAGCCTACGTCAAAATTTGAAGGCGTTATAGGTCGGGCAAAGACAGTAATCGCCGCAGATTAGTTTCAAGCTTTTGACGAATGAGCGGCTAAGAAAGGACGCGGCCCACCTGCACGCCGCGTTCAGTCATGTTCTGGACAGAGTGTACCGGGGTTATAAGTTAACAGCGTGCAAGACTGTATCCTTGGGGAAGTGACAGGGCTTCAATGTGATCAAGTTGCGAACTGTTAACGAACTGTTTTATGGGAACAAACGTCAGATCACCTATGCTCCCCAACTGTATTTCAAAGTTGGCAACATAGTCTTCGTCCTGTGTGGATGGCGTCTGCTTTGCAAGGACAAAATGCTCTGATTGCGCGGCTGGTCAGTACAGTCCTGTGTCCGGCCTTTGATTGCGGCATTTGCTTGAGCCGC
>NZ_JBXWQZ010000067.1:0-23244 GCF_059612645.1 Ruegeria sp. YKSF131
ATTCGCGTCATCAACTCGTGGTGAATATCTGATCAACGGTACCATCGGCCTGTCGTACAATGGCAATGCAATTGGGCCAGACAGCCTGCCGGGTTGGCAGGCACTTCAGGCGGAAGCGTCGGGTGGCGGTTACAAGGTGCTGTGGCAAAATGCGAACGGATCATATGCCGAATGGACTACGGATGCTTCGGGACAATATGTTAGCGGTGCTATCGTTGCCAATGTTGTGGATGTCGAGGTCTTCTATGGCCACGATATTGATGGAAATGGGACCATTGGTCCTGTTCAACCAAAGCTGAGCGTTTTGTTGGCATCCGAAATCACTACCGTGACGGTGGCTGAGGAGCCCGTGGCCTCCGAATGGGACGAAGATGTCGACTATCTGGAATTTAGGCCCGACTTGGCAACCTACCAAGATGATGAGGATATCTATGGGTTGGTTGTTTCTTGCGAAAAAAATAACTTTGACGCACCCTTTACAACCAACTCGGACGGTGCTTGGCATGAACCTGCAATTGATGTGTTGGACGAGGATGCTAACCTGACAATTGCATCCTTGCTGGAGGAAGACAGCTTCTGGTGGTGATGTTACCCCCGGCTTTGTTGGAGATACTGAACGGGCTGCGATTACCTAGTTCGGGGCCGCAATCAAAGGTTTGTGGGCCCCTTTGCGAACTCAAGCTGAAGACGACAAGTAACTTCTTTGGATGGGTGCGGATTTGTACGTTGCGCTTCAACTTCTCGCGCCTGCAAGCCATACCGAAGCAAAACTGTTTCCGACAAGTCGTGCGTTGAAGGTACCGGTGTTACTCTCGCTGTTTGTCATGTGCAGTACCCGGCTGGGCGCGAAAAAAGTGTAAGTTCCCGATTGCAGAGATATGCGGGCGGCTTAAAGCTGAGCATTCGAGGCTGAAGAAAGTTACTCCAGTGGAGCACTTCGCACGTCGGGGCGGCCCTGACATCAAAGGGCTATCATATTACGTCGCCTCAAAGGAAACATTACGGCTGTTGGGCACTCTTCTCGCGACAGAAGTGTAAGGAACTTTTTCGAGGTCGCAGAGAAAAACTCCGGGCGAAGCGACCGAATAGACATGGCTTGCAACAGGTTCGAAATCTGCCCGGAAATGCGCTGTGCTTTTGACGCAGATCACCGAATAACTCAAAGGGTTTAACCCAATATGAATAAAATGCGCGCGATCCAGGCATTGGTTTCGTATGCTTGTGACGACCAGGTCAATGTCGGCGTCGTGTCCAACCAAACGTAGCGCAGCTGTCTTGCCTAGCGCAGCTGTCCCACCGCCATACATTTCACCGGTATAGCGGCATGCGCCATCACTTAAGGAGAGCACTTCAAACTCTGCGCTGACTGGAACATGTCCGACCAGGTTCGACTTTGCGCCGATAGCCAGAATGATCCGCGCACCCTCCCCTGCCGCATGGGCCTGATTGGCACTTTCCGGATCATGGAACAGACCCATCAGAACGTTTTTTACCCCGCCCTCAATCAAAGCGGTCAGCAACCCCGTTGTATCTGACGTTCCGCCTGCGCCCGGATTGTCCTGAACATCGGCAAGAACGATAGGATCTTCGCGCCTTTGACGGCATGTGGAAACGGCCTCTTCCAAAGACAACATCTTACATTCTAAGCTGGCCTCACGGGACAGGAACATGTTGAGGATTTTTCTGGCAGCGGCAGCCGCTTTTGCAGCAGTCAAGGCATAGGCAATGCAGGATGGGCCTGTGTCAGGAAAATCCGCCGCCGTAAAACCAAGAGCGATCTCTGCCAAAATGCCTTGCCGTTCAAACTTGGCTGGCAGTTGATAGATATCATTGATAGGCGCAGAACCCGTATGTTGCGCATGCAGGGGGATCAGGTAGGGCACCGGTTGAAACGCCTTGTACAGGGTTTTGCCCGCTAGCAGGCGACGCAAGACAGGAACGCATCTTGCACCCGTTTCCGCCATATCCAAATGTGGGTAAGTGCGGAAAATCGACAGGTAGTCTGAGTGCTCAACCATTTCGGCGGAAATGTTGGCATGAAGGTCCAAACTTGCGACCACTGGAACATCTGGACCCACAGTTTCACGAACGCGTCGCAAAATCTCTCCTTCACCGTCAGCAAAGCTTTCCGTGACCATAGCTCCGTGGAGATCAAGATAGACGCCGTCAATCTGACCTGCGCCCCTTATTCCGCCCAACAGCATCCCGCAGATCGTTTCGAATGCGTGATCGGTGACATGAGCGGACGGCTCGGCAGAGCACCACAAAATTGGAATGACATCAAATCCCGCTGCCTGTGCCGCGACGGCGAAACCCGCGATCGGAAGGTTCATGCCTTCGGTTTCCAGAACAACTTGTAAACCGTGCAGCATTCCCGGCCAGGAATCTGCCATCTCAAACTCAGGCATCCCAGCCTTCGTCACACCGAAACAGTTGGTTTCATGCTGGAACCCCGCGATCACAATACGCTTGGTCACCATTATGCGTGCTCAAACTCTTGTTTAGTACACGCTGCCGAAAAAACACTTTCGCCATAGCGGATGGTTTCAAGCACGACAGTATCTGACAGGCGGTCCGGGTCGTGCAGTGGATTGCGCGAAAGAACAACAAAATCTGCAACTTTACCCGGTTCGATGGATCCGCGTTGATCTTCCTTAAACACCTGCCAGGCGGCTTCGATGGTTTGGGCCCGCAAGGCTGAACTAACGCTGATCTTCTGATCCTCGCCAAGCACACGACCAGAAGCGGATTTTCGGTTCACCGCACAATGAGCAAGATGGATTGGACGCGTCGGTGTGACCGAGGCGTCGTTGTGGATCGTGTATCGCACACCATACCGTTCGGCTGACGCCGCTGGAGATATCCGTTCGGCTCGCTCGGGGCCCAGGAAAGTATCGTAATGACGATCCCCCCAGAAGAAGACATGGGCGGGAAAGAAGCTGACGGTCAGACCAAGCCGGGCCATACGCTTCAATTGGTCATCCCTCAGAACCTGGCCATGAATAATGGTGTGTCGATGATTCTGGCGTGGGTGCGTAACAAGCGCCTTTTCCACCGCATCTATGAACATCTCGGCACCGGCATCGCCATTGCAGTGGCAGTGAACCTGCAAGCCCTGACTGTGGAGCTTTTCTACATCCGCATCCAACTGCTCTTGCGAGGTATAGGTCATTCCACAAGGGTTATCAGGGTTGGCAGGTTTGAAATATGGAGCAGACAGATACGCGGTCTGTAGTTGAAAGGCTCCGTCCGTAAACAGTTTGCGCGGACCCAGAGAAAAATGCGGGTTGCCCGGCCAGCTCGTACCAATCCATCGCGAAGACAACTCTGGCTCCAGATTTCCGACGGGCAAAAGCTCGATGTCAATTCCCGGATCCTGATCCTCAGGCAGGCTGGCGAAGTGATCCAGCATATGCTGCGACGTCCAGGCATTTTGGGCATAGGTCACACCATGGGACAGGTATTCGTCGCGACAGACGCCAAAGCCCAGCCAAAACCGGTCGCGGTCGATCAGGAAATCAGTATCGCCCATTTCTCCCATGGCCGTTAGCCCTTCGATCAATCCGGTCAGCGCTCCGGTTTCAGGATCACGACCGAAACGGCCGCCCTCTGGATCAGGTGTTTCACGGGTTATCCCGCGTCTTTCCAGCGCAAGGGAATTAGCCACACCATTGTGACCCGACGCGTGAATAACCCAGATTGGATGGCGTTGTGAAACGCTATCCAGTTCGGCCCGTGTGGGCATTCGGCATTCCTGAATAGACGTATTGTCGAACGACACGCCCATGACCCATTCACCCTCGGGTGTTAAATTTGCCTTTTCATGAAGCCTGTCCAACGTCTGTGACATGTGCCTGCAATCCCCTAAAGGAGGCGATGACAGATCGACACGGAACAGCCTGACAAAGCCCGGATCGGGAAAATGCCCATGCGGGTCGATAAACGCAGGCATCAGAGTATGACCTTCAAGATCATGTTCGTGACATTCTGCGGACATAACAGCGCGCAGCTCCGCTTCGGTACCAACTGCCTGAATTCTGTTGCCATCAGTCAGCACCGCCTGTGGTGAAGAGTTCTGCGCATCCATGGTCAGGATGGTGCCGTTGAAGTAGAGTGTGCTTGTCATTGGATTTCCTAGTTACGACAGCGGGGCCAGACATCGCAGCCCGTGGCCGCCTTTTACCTCCCATTCCGGGGTCTGGGTGCAGATGTCTTGAGCAAAGGGGCAACGCTCGCGAAACTCACAGCCAGATGGCCGCTTGAGCAGGCTGGGAGGCTCCCCTTTGAGAGCGATCCGTTCCAGTCGCGCATCCGGGTCCGGCTCGGGGTTGGCGCTGAGAAGGCAGCGCGTGTAGGGATGGCGCGGGTTGTTGAAGATCGTTTCCGTTGTGCCTTCTTCGACCAGACGGCCCAGATACATGATGCCCATTCTGTCGGCCACGTGGCGCACGACGCTTAGGTTGTGCGTGATGATGACCATCGCCAACCCCAGCGTTTCGCGCAGATCGTTGAGCAGGTTCAGCAACTCGCCCTGGACCGAAACATCGAGACCGGCAGTCGGCTCATCCGCAAGGATCAGCTTGGGCTCCAGCGCCAGGGCGCGTGCGACGCCCACGCGCCGGGCCTGACCTCCTGACAGCTGATACGGATAACGATCTGCAAAATGCGCAGGCAGGTTCACCATTTCCAATAGGCGCTTGGCCTCGGCATCCAGATCGCGGTTTTTCATACCCTGAATGCGATAGGGTTCGGTGATCAGACTGCGGATTGTTAGGCGGGGCGACAGGCTACCGACCGGGTCCTGAAACATCATCGCCATGTCTTTACGCAGCGGGCGCATGACACTTTCCGGCGCGCCCCGAATTTCCTGACCTTCGAATATGACCGAACCGTCCTGTGCAGGCGCAAGACCCGCAATCGCGCGAATAACCGTCGTTTTGCCCGATCCGCTTTCCCCAACTAGCGCGTAAGTTTCGCCAGGTTCTACGGTAAAACTGACACCCGCCAGAACGTTGACCGGTCCATAACTGGTTTTAAGATCCACGACATTCAGCAAGCTCATGTTGCGACCTCCTCGTGGTTCAGCCAGCATGCGGCGTGGTGGCCCTCTTTCAGTTGATCCAGTGGCGGCACATCGGTCGCGCAGCGCGCCATGGCCTGATCACAACGGTCCCGAAAGATGCACCCCCCCGGCAGGTTGGCCAGATCAGGCACTTCACCGGGGATAGTGGGCAAAACGCGGGCGCGTTCTTTGATGTGGCCGGGATCACAATCGATCAGACGACGTGTATAGGGGTGTTTAGGGTTGTGGAAAATCTCACGCACATCGCCGCTTTCGACAACGGCTCCTGCATACATCACCACCACCCGGTCGCAGAGTTCCGCGATCACGCCCAGATGGTGCGAAATAAACAGAATGGCACAATGAACCGCGCGCTGTAATTCTTGTAGGCGCTCGATGATCTGTACCTCAAGAGTGGCGTCCAATGCAGTGGTTGGCTCATCCGCGATCAAGAGGTCCGGCTCGGACATCAACGCCATTGCTATGGCTATCCGCTGGCGCATCCCACCTGAGAACTCATGCGGATACTGCTTTAGGCGCGCTTCGGGATCGGGGATGCCGACAGCACCCAGCATCTTGGCTGCGTGGGCCAGCTTGTCCGCTTTTGACTGTTTGGAACGGTGCTGAATGTCCAGCATCTGCTGCCCGATAGTGAGAACCGGATTATGCGTTTGCATCGGATCCTGAAAGACAATGGAAATGTCTGCCCCACGCAGGTCGCGCATCTGACGCTCGGAAGCCTGCAACAGGTTCTGCCCCTTGAACCGAACCTCTCCCTCGCGGAACCGCGTATTGGGTGCGGTCAAACGCAGGATTGATGAAATCAAGGTGGATTTACCGCAACCAGATTCTCCGACAATGCCAACGATTTCACCCTTATTGACGTTGAATGTGATGTCCCTCAAGGCTTTGAGGTCGCCACGGCCTGTTTCGTAGTCGACACTAAGGTGGTCGATTTCCAGAAGTGTATCGGTCATCGCTGTTTCCTCAGTTTCGGATCAACCACGTCGCGCAGGCTTTCGCCCAGGAACGTGAACCCAAGTGTTGCCAGAATGATCGGCAGGCCCCCGCCCACAACCAGCCACGGCGTCTGGCGGATTAGTGAATAGCCGTCCTTGAGCAGGGCACCCCAGCTGGGAGTCGGAGGTTTGACGCCCAGACCCAGAAATGACAGGCCAGCCTCCAACGCGATGACAGTGGGGATATCCATAGCCGCCAACACTGCCAGAACGCCGATGATATTGGGCAGCATATGAACGCCCAATATGCGCGCCATGCTGGCCCCCATCGACCGCTCGGCTAGAATGAACTCGGAATTGCGCAGCGTCAGTGTCTGGGTCCGTGCAACGCGCCCATAGGTCGGGATCGAGGTCGCCATGACCACGAACACAACCGTCTGCAGGCTGGGCCCGACCAGAGCCACAACAGCCAGTGCAAACATCACGGTCGGGAAGGACCGGATGGTGTCGAAAAACAGCATCAGTAGGTTGTCGAGCCATTTCGGCCCATACCCGGCAATCATGCCCAGTGTCAGGCCAATCGCCATCGCGCCGAACACGGCGGGCAATGCCACCTTAAGTGCTACCTGCCCCCCCGCGATTACTCGCGAAAATGTATCGCGCCCCAGTTGGTCGGTCCCCAACAGGTGCGCAGCGGATGGTCCTTGCATGCGCGATTTGATATCCATGGCAATCGGGTCGTAGGGCACGATCCAAGCCGCGAATATTGCGCAGAATACGATGATGCCGACAATGATCAAGCCCATTAGACCAAGCGGGTCGCGGGCGACCCCGACTATGATCTGGCCAAGTTCGGAACGAGATTTTTCCATCACTCACCCTCCTCAATGAGCCGTACGCGCACGTGGATCGAGCAGCGCATTGACCAGATCAGCCATCGCTGTCGACACCACGAACAACGCTGTTGAGATGAGGACTGAGCCCATCACAATCGGGTAGTTTCGGGTGGTAATGCTATCGATAACCAACTTGCCCAGACCCGGCCGGGCAAAGACGATTTCCGCAAAGACGGCAGAGCTCAGAAGAAAGCCCATCCCAACCCCGATCACGGTAACCACTGGCAGAATGGCGATACGTAAGGCGTAAACCATGACCACGCGACGTTCAGCGATACCAAATGCCCGGGCCGTGCGTACATGGCTTTCGCCCATGACTTCCAGCATCGATGCCCGAACCAAACGGGCAATGTAACCGACCCAGCTGAGCCCGATGGCGAAGGCTGGCAAAACCAGATGGTCAAGGCGATCCCAGAACCCTTCCCCTGCCCCAATGGCAGGAAACCACTGCAAATTAACGGCGAAAACCAACAAAGCCAAAAGCGCAACAACAAAGGCCGGAGCGGCAACAAAACTGACGGAAATTGCGGCGGCCATCCGGTCGATCATCGTGTTTGGATGCGCAGCCGCATAAGCGCCAAGTGCGATACCAAGACTTGCGGACCACAGGATTGATGCAAAAATCAGCTCCAGAGTGAACGGCAATTGCTGAAACACAATCTCAGTCACAGACCGACCCGAGAAGACATCGGTGCCAAGGTCACCCTGCAAAAGGTTCGAGTAAAAGATCAGCAGCTGTTTCCATATCGGTTGATCAAGACCAAGTGCGGCGGTGAGTTGGGCCTGAAGCTCGGGTGTGGCGCGCGGACCCAGCATGATCTGGACCGGATCGCCTGGTACAGCGCGGATCATCAGGAACATGACGGTGACCGCCACGAAAAGGATGAGTAGCGACAGCCCGAAGCGACGGGTTGCGAAGTTCAGCATGGCCAACTGGCTCCTTGTGGCTGGATGGCGTTGGTTATGGAGCGGCGAGTGTTAGCGCCCGCCGCTCCCTGTCGACCTAGGGAGGTCAGGTCGACTTGCCAAAGTAACGCAGCAGCGACAGCCCGTCCGGGCGCAATGCAGGAATGACACCTGCGCTATGAATAACCGGCGTCGCCTCGTGCGTGATGAAGCGATAGGCACCGCTTTCTTCCATCAAATCCTGCGCACGCTGGTACATTTCAGCCCGCTTTGCGATATCTGTTTCCCCAGACGCAGCTTCGTGGATTTCGTTGAACTCTGCGCTGTTAAAGCGTTCCCAGTTCCACTTGCCAATTTGCTCGGGCGTAAACCACGACGTCGCATAATACGGGTCCGGCGTCATCGAATAGCGGTTCAGAACAAGCTGCAGGTTTTCGTTGTCGCCAGACGCCCAGAACGCACCGGATTCCAGAACGTTCACCTCAACCGTGATACCAATTTGTGCCAGCGTCGCCTGAATGATCTGTGCGGTTGTCGTGAACGTCGTCTTGTTTAGCGTGTCAAGGGTCAGCGTAACGTTGGTTTCACCCGATTCCGCAAGCAGTTGCGCCGCTTTTTCGAAATTTGCCTCAGGTGGCACCAGCGAAGACGGCCGATGCCCAGCCAGACCCGGAGCAATGATCCCGGTTGCCGGCTCGGCGGCACCAAAATAGGCAGCTTCCAGAATACTGGGGACATCTACGGCATGTTGAATCGCTTGCCGCAGTTTCTGATTTTGCAGCTTTGGATGTTCAACATTCATTCCCATCCAGACATAATAAAGCGAGGGTTTCTCAACCAGCGAGCCACCATTGGGAACACCAGCGCGATAACGTTCGACCGAACCCAGCGACACGCGAGTCACGTCCAGTTCGCCCGCTTCAAACGCGATCTCGGCGGTGTTTTCGTCGTCGATAGGATAGATTTCGATTGCGTCCCAGGTCGGAGCATCGCCTTTCCAATCAGGGTTGCGCTTGAGAACCGTTTTTTCCTTGGGCGACCAGCTATCCCGCAGATATGGGCCAGACTCTGCTACCGGATCGGCACCGATCCGACCACCGGCTGCTTCGACCGCTGCTTTCGAGACAATGTTTCCGGTGATGTAAGGCAGGGCAATCGACCAAATCGGTGCGAAGGGTTTATTCAACACAATCGTCCCTTCACGTTCACCGGTCACTTCAACGTGGCTGAACGGTCCCAGGTCGGGTTTGTTCGGGCTGTCGGTCGTGTCATCCACGATCCGTTCCATGCTGAACTTGACGTCCTCGGCGGTCATGGTGCCAAAGCCGTTGGTGAAGCCGATGCCGTCACGCAATGCAAACTTGATATGAGTGGGGTCAACCTGCTCGATCATCGTTGCCGCGTCCAGCTGCCAACCCCATTCCTCGCCTGGTTTATACTGGATCAGCTTGTTGTAGATTGCGGCATGTACCTCTTCTTCCACGACACCAACCGAGTGGGCCGGATCCATATTCTGTGCATCGCCATAGGCCCGTACCCGCAGAACACCGTCGTGTGCTGCAAATACGCGATTTGCCCACCCCATCGGAAGCGCCGTGGTCGCTCCAAGCGCGGTTGCGCCTTTCAGGAACCCGCGACGACCAACATTGGCCTTTGTCCATTCTATCTTCATAGTATCCTCCCTGGGATTAAGTCAGAGAAATCCGCGTGGAATGGTTTCCGACCATTCCTTTGTCAGGACTTCGGTTTCATCGGCGCCTTCGGTGGCGCGAAGTTTGCGGTAGAGGTAGAAATTCTGCGTGTCGCAACTCATGCGGCATTCGGTCGAGATAGCGACCTGCCAGTTTGCCCGTTCAAAGGTGAAATTCCAGGCCGTCTCAAACCGGGCAGTGGCCGGGTCATCCGGATGTATGCCGTAATGCATGCGCACATCACTGCCGACAATCAGGCCGTGGTAGGGATCGCGCGATTTACCATAGTCATCAAACGTCTCAAGCACGATCCGGCCATCTTCGGTTTCGGTATGTTCGGATCGCGCGGTTGGCACCCGCAATTGCTCGGCGTCAAGAACCGGAAACTTCTGCGCCGGACCGGGTTCAGAAGCCTGGATTTCCCGCGACACTTCGCGCACCTGTAGATGCAGAGCGCAATCCTGCAAGTGCAATGTCACCTCTGCCAGATCTGGCGACGGCCAGATGATAGGCCAGTAGGATGTCGACATGGCCAGCCGCAACACGTGACCCTCACGCAATCGATGTGCACATTCGTTCAGGGCAATCTCGGCCTCGTAAATCTCACAGGGATGTAAGATTTCGGGCGCTTCACGACTGCGGTAATGGCACAGGTTCAACGACCGATAGCTAATGCGCTGTGAAATACCCTCGGGCGATACATCGCACAGGCGCGCAACAATCTGGGCGACGGGCTTGTCCACCGAAAACCGAAACTTCAGTTTTGCCCGCCCCAGCAATTCCATCGACGTAAGCAACGGCGCGCTGTCAAAACTCAGCGACAAGGCATCGTCGCTTGCCTGATCGCCGGGCAGCTCGTTATCGACGCGCATACCCGCACAGAAATACCCACTTTGCTTGCCGACATGGCAAGGCGACGCAATAGTTGCAAAGCCTTGGGATGGGCTAGTGGAGAACCCGCCCGGTCCCAGATGCCAGATCTGTTCGTGTACGTGCGGTGATGGCCAACGACCTTCGGCTATCCAACGACCTTGTCGAGGGCCGTTTTTCGGCGTCGGGTTGAAGTGCTCTTGCATGTATGTCCGGTACGCAGGCAGATCTTCGGCGCCATTTTCCTGTCCTTTCAACCATCGATCAAACCAGCCGATGACTTCAGAATGGAAATCCGCAGGATCAATTTTCGAGATATGCGCATATCGATGTTCCCACGGCCCTATGACGGCCTTGGTGGGCGATGTCAGGTTAGCAGCCAAAGCTGTCGGGGCGTTGACATACGCATCTGCCCAGCCGGTTATGGCTAAAACCGGGACTTGGATCGCAGACCAATCTTCGCAAACCGAGCCGCGCTTCCAATAAGCATCCCGTGTCTGATGACGCAGCCAATCGGCGGCTGAAAATGGAACGTTATGCAGCCGCGTCAGCCAGTCCTCTCGCCAGTCTGCACGTAAGGCCGGATCTGCGGGCCTGGTCAGATAAGCGAACATCTGACTACCCCAGTTCATGTTGTCGCTCAGCAGGCAACCACCCATGAAATGAATGTCATCTGCATAGCGATCCACGGTCGAGGCGACGCTGACGACAGCCTTCAACGCAGGCGGTTGCCGGAAAGCCAGTTGCAAACCATTAAACCCACCCCAAGATATTCCGATCATCCCAACGTGACCGTCGCACCAATCCTGCGCTGCGATCCATGCGATGACTTCTTCACCATCACTCAGTTCCTGTTCCGAGTATTCATCTTCGAATTGCCCTTCGCTGTCGCCCGTACCGGCGATATCAACCCGAACGCAGGCATAGTCAGCCTCGGCAAATACCTTATGTGTTGTTTCATCCCTGGGCGCTGTGCCGTCGCGTTTGCGGTAAGGCAGGTATTCCAGAATGGCCGGAGCTGGACCGGTTTCGGGTAACCAGAGTCGAGCAGCAAGCCTCCGCCCGTCGGAGAGTGTGATCCATGTGTTTTCGACGGTTTTAACTGGCATCCGAGAGCTTGCTTTTTGCGAACTGAGGCCGAAGAAGAAAACAATTTGCAGAAAAAACAAATTGTGCAATCTTATGCGAAGTGATGCTATTTGCAGCGTAATAGCGTCAAATCGCGAAAGGTTTTTCCATGTCCCAGTATTTTTCTGCCAACCTGAAGTCGCTATGCGCAGAACACGGCAATATTTCAAAGATTTGTCGGGATATTGGCGTCAACCGGCAGCAGTTCAATCGGTATCTGAATGGCTCCAGCCTGCCTTCGGCCCACAACATGCGTCGGATCGCGCGCCATTTCGGCCTGACAGAAGCCGAACTGTTCGCTGAAACTGCTTGCTTTGAGCAAATGCTAAAGGACGTCTTACTACCAACCGGAAAAACGCCCGCAGACGCGTTTCTGGATCCTTTTCGGGGCCAACACAAAAACCTCAGGCGCTATGTTGGTTTCTATCACTCGTTTTTCTGCACGCCTTCCTGGGAAGGGAAGATATTTTGTTCGTTAATCCGTATTCAGGAAGTTGATGGGCTTTTCACAATCCGGTCCCGCGAAATTGCCACATCGCAAGACAAAAGCATGCACCAGATTTCTCGTTACGTTGGTTTGGTGACAATGCGGGGAAACAGGATATTTATAACCGAACATGAGTTGATGCGCGAAGGCAGCGTTGCCAATACCATCTTATATTCAGCGCACCGCCAGCAACTAAAGTATCTGCGGGGAATGACGATGGGTGTTGCTTGGCGCCCTTACCCGCATCCTTATGCCGCCAAAACAATCTGGAAGCGCCTGCACGAGCGGGTAACCGCGCGCGAGGCCATTGCCGCCTGTGGTATCTACTCAACCCATAGTACCAAGATTGATCCAACTGTCAGGAAACACCTTACCAAGGAATGAAGCGTCGGAACGATGTGGATGTCGCTCTAATTTCTCAAAAACGCGTCCGGTTTATCAATTGGGTTTTCCAATCTTTTGGTGGGTCGCGGGCGAGATGATCCCGTGAACGTTACCGAATATTGGGCGGCGGCCCAGATTTGGTAAATCAACAGCTCATCGTGGCACGATCAGCTTGAACTACTGGCTCCAATAGTCAGTGCCTGCCGCGGTGAAACTGGCGTCACGTCGATAACTAAAGTGCCCTGTTCAGAGAAGTGTCAAAGTCTGCGGAAAAAGCTTTCGGGATTGATCGATTTCCCCACATTACTCGTCGAGATATGCCAGAGCTAGTCTTCTGGTTACTTCAATGAAGCTATCATTGCGAGCTTTGGACCCTTCCTCATGCATCCGATTGACGATCCAGCCGACATAGGTGGCTGATCTGAGAAGAAGAAACAAAGCAAGAGGCCCCACATCAATATCCCGGAGTGTAGAATACCCGTCAATCAACGCGGTACAGAGGTCCGGGTAGTCGTCCTCGTTGATACTTTTGAGAAGTGTTGTGGCCAGATCAAATAACCTGAAACCAAATCCGCAGTCATCAAAATCGATTAACCACAGCCTTTCACCATCAACCATAATGTTCTCGCGAACCAGGTCTGCATGGATTAAACCAAAATCCAGGTTTGGTTCCATGTTCTTCAGATCAGCCATTGCTCGCGCACGCGCTTCGCTAAACAACGCTCTGTCTTCCCCAGACAGGGTTGGGTTCTCCCAAAAACGGCCCCATACCGGGTTTTCACCAAGTAACCCTTCGCGATTCCATGAACACCGTTGGAACCCGTCGGGAATATCCCAAGCATCTGAAATATTATGCAGCTTAGCCATTTCACGGCCAATGTTTCGAAACAGGCCTGCCCTGTCATCCGAGTGCAACGCCTGCCCCGTTTTCCCCATCGGACTGCCCGCAATCCACGTCAGGACATCGATTTGAATGCCATCGGCGACATGCAGGAATGCCCCGGAAGCCGAGGGAACGGGTCGCGGCACATTCAATCCACCCTCAGACGCAGCAGCCATCCACTGTAACTCGGATCGGAGTTCGTCGTTCGATCGATATCCGCAACGATGCAACCTCAGGGCATAGGTTTTCCCTTCGCAGTCGACGCGAAACACCTGGTTTTCACGCGCGGCAATCAGTTTGAAAGCTGCACCGGACATTCCCCAATAGGTCAGTGCCTTTCTTACCGTGTCAGTCATGAGCGTAACAGGGTCTTCGCCAAAACTTCGTCGAGCGTGTCAAACAGTAAATCGGCATTGTCGATCGAGAACGGCATTGGAGGCCGTATTTTCAACGTGTTTTTATACCGACCCAGCTTGGAATGTATGATACCTTGATGTCTCATCGCGTTAATTATTCGATCGGTGAATTCGCTGGCCGGTTCCTTGCTGTCTTGGTCCAAAACCATTTCAGCTCCGAAGATCAAACCGGACCCACGCACGTTGCCAATAACGTCGTGCTTCTGCGCAAGCGCGTGCATTCTTTTGCGGGCATGCAAGCCCACATTCTTCGCGTTCTCCAGTAATTGCTTGTCTTCGATCTCTTCCAGCACCGCCATCGCTGCACTACAGGAGACGGGATTGCCGCCAAATGTATTGAAATAGCGATAGCCCTTTCGAAAAGTAGCAAGGATTTCTGTTCGTGTAACAACTCCTCCCACTGGATGGCCATTCGCCATAGGTTTCCCCAGTGTCATGATATCCGGCACAACTCCCATTTTCTGGTGTGCCCACATATGAGTACCCGTACGGCCAAAACCTGATTGGACCTCGTCGCAGATCAATAACCCCCCTGCCCTGCGCACAACTTCAGCAGTTGGTTTCAACCAACCGTCCGGGTGATCAGGAAAACCTTCGTTCAGGAAGTAAGGGCATAGTATCAGCGCAGCAAAGCCGGTGCCCGATTTTTCATGCTCAGTGATCTGTTCTGCAACGGCGTCAGCGAACATAGTGCCGTCCGAGTCCGGATTGCGATAGCTGTCCGGCGCTTTGACGAAGCGAAAATACTGTTCAAGCCCGAAACCCACAGTAGGAATATTCGATTTACTCAGTTGGCTAACCAACGAGGTGTTACCGTGATACGTCGCATCCGTGGCGATGATCCCGCGTTTCCCAGTCATGCCCTCGGCCATACGGAGGGCTATATCATTTGCCTCAGAGCCAGTGCAGGTCATAATCGCCGTATTAAGCGATTTATCCATGGTATTGGTTAGTTTCTCGACGTAGTCCAGAATTCCGTCATGCAGATAGCGTGTATGGGTGTTTAGTGTGCTAGCCTGTCTGCAGATCGCCTCGACCACGCGCGGGTTACAATGCCCAACATGCGGGACGTTGTTGTAACAATCCAGGTATTTGCGCCCGGCCGCATCCCATAGCCATACCCCTTTCCCCCTGACAAAATGAATGGGATCGTCGTAGAAGGTTGAGACTTTGGGTCCAAGCAGTCGTTCCCGG
Source organism: Ruegeria sp. YKSF131 (assembly GCF_059612645.1). Taxonomy (NCBI): domain Bacteria; kingdom Pseudomonadati; phylum Pseudomonadota; class Alphaproteobacteria; order Rhodobacterales; family Roseobacteraceae; genus Ruegeria; species Ruegeria sp. YKSF131. The sequence goes on from NZ_JBXWQZ010000067.1 coordinate 14,877, forward strand.
TCGGCCCTAAGCTGATCTATTGTTCTGGGCATTTTCTGTCCTTCGGCCTGCATATTCCGCAGGTGATTTTCGAAGCGACGCGACGGCGTCCGAGCGTAAACAGACCTGTTCAAGTGACGGAGATTAGCGATTTTTGCGGATCACACCCTTCTCGACCCAGGCATCAAATTGCACGAGAACCGCTTCGCAGAACGCGGTGTCGTTGATATGAGCGTCAAGTTCCGTCATTGGCACACGGCCCGGTATAACCTTGCGCGCTTCATCCACCATATCTGCCAGAGCTTCAGGATCATGCGCAGCCCCGCCTTCCCTGTCCCATGCTTCAACCCCCTGAACAGGCAGGAAAAAGTGAACAGGTCCGGTTGCGGCCTCCATTCGATTGGCCAGTTCACGGATCCAATTGCGACGCTCATCCCCATTAAAAACAGAACTCTTGATCAGTCGGTTATGCACGTGAAACGGACGATCAGAATATTGGTCGGGGATGTTCTGCCAACCCGCGAAATCCAACAGGTCCAGCGCTCCGGGCGCGATCATCTGAGGCGTGCCCACCCGACCTGCACTGGTTACACGCTCCTCGCCGCTGGACACGACAGAACCCGCCAAATAATTCCCGAATTCCTGCATGCAGAAATCCATCACGCAGGCAAATGCGCCCTCGCCAGCCAGCTTTTCAAATGCCATGCCACCCATACCGGTAGAGTGGAACACCGCCACCTCAAAACCGCGTTCCTCCAACGCCGGTTTCAACGCCTTCATGTAGCGCAGACAAGACGTACCAAGACTAGTCATTCCAATCAGTGGCTTGTTGCGGTCCGGTGCAATAGCGGCCTTAGTCGCGCCAACAACTGCCCCGGCTGCCTGACTGAGTGAAGACTGGCAAATCGAATTCATACCATAGAGCCCGCCAGCCCACAGGATCATCTGAATATCCGGCGCCAGACGATGCGGAGGGATCAGCGGCGAAAAGCTGACCGTAGAGACAATGTACTTTGGCACACCCATCGGCAGCGCTTGTGCACAGTCCAGCGCCAGATCGGTGCCCATGGTGCCGCCGGTGGCCAGCATCCCGTCAAAGCGGCCATCGGCATAGGTCTGAGCAACCACTTTTGCGGCACCCGCGGACATTACCCGAAAAGCTTTGTTTTCATCCCCTTGTGCGATGACTTCATCAATGGTCATGCCGCCAGCAGCAGCGACGTCGTGCTTGGAGATGTCGGTTGGCGTCCTGGGATCACCCAGAACTGAGACATCCATTGTCAGCACATCAGCGCCTTGTGCGTGAATTGCGTCTTCAATGAAACGCATCTCGGCTTCTTTCGTATCGTAAGTGCCGATCAACAGAATCGTTTTCACAGTCATGAGCTCCTCCTTCGTTGCGCAGCCATTCAGAGCTTGATCCAGGCCGTCTTCAGGTCGAAGTACTTCTCAAGCGCGTGTAAAGACTTATCGTGCCCATTGCCGGACTGGCGCACTCCACCGAGCGGAACAGTCAGATCAGCACCGCCATAGGTGTTCACATGTACGACGCCAGTGCGGATACCAGCCACCATGCGGTGGGCGCGGCTAAGGTTAGATGTCCAGACACCGCCAGCCAGGCCATAGACGGTGGCGTTGGCTAACCGGATCGCGTCTTCTTCCGTTTTGAAGGGTGTCACCGCCAGAACGGGGCCAAAGACTTCTTTCTGAAACAAGTTGTCCGTCTCTTTTACCCCGGCCATTACGGTCGGAGACATGTAATAGCCGCCACTCTCCATCAGGATGCGATTGCCACCGGTGCGCCGCTCTGCCCCTTCCGCCTCGGCTTTGGCAACAAAATCCAGATTGGCCTCAAGTTCCGACAGGCTGTGAACGGCACCAATCTGGCTGTTCAGGTCTAGCGGATCGCCGACGCAAAAGTTTTCAGCATGGCGCGAGACTTCGACCACGAAATCCTGGTAGATGTCTTCCTGAACAAGAAGGCGAGAGCCAGCGACGCAGACCTGACCGGAGTTGCGGAAGATACCTGCTGCGGACACTTTGGCGGCCTCGGCCAGGTCCGGGGCGTCGTTGAAGACGATGTTGGCTGACTTACCGCCCAATTCAAGGTAACAGCGTTTCAGATTGGAACGGGCGGAATACTCCAACAACCGACGACCCGTTGCGCCTGACCCAGTGAACACCATAATGTCCACATCCATCGACAGTGCCAGCGCTTCGCCCACGACCGAGCCACGCCCTGTCACGACGTTGAACACGCCATCCGGAACCCCAGCTTCAACAGCCAGTTCAGCAATCTTCAAAAGGCTGAGCGAAGCGCTTTCCGCGGGTTTCAAGACCACGGAATTGCCTGCGGCAAGGGCCGGAGCAATTTTCCAGCTGCCGATCATCAGCGGAAAATTCCACGGTACGATTGCACCCACCACGCCGACCGGGGCGTGGTGTACAAGGCCAAGAACATCATGACTGGTTGGCGCGATCTGACCATAAATCTTGTCAATTGCTTCGGCATAGTACCGAAATGTCGCCGCCGCCGAAAGCGCCTCGGCCTTATAGGCCATGCTGATCTCGGTGCCGTTGTCACGCACCCCCAGAACAGAGATTTCCAGCGCACGTTCTTCGATCAAATCCGCCAGCTTCAGCAACACTTTCTTGCGCCCCGACGGTGCCATGTCAGACCATCGCCCGTCCTCGAATGCAACCCGAGCGGCCAGGACGGCTGCGTCAATGTCCGCCGCGCTTCCATCGGCGATTCGAGTCAGAGGTCGGCCATCGATGGGCGACAACACTTCGACCTGCGCACCCGTTTCACCGTCGGTGAAGTGGCCGTTTATGAAGTGGCCGCGCGGAGCGATTTGCTGCGCTCGCAGCGCGTCGATTAGGGACTGATCCATGGAAAATCTCAACCTTGTTGATTTGGGTGATCTGCATCGACGGGCTCGGTGCTTGGTTCCGGTCTCAGCTTGTTTCTGAATTCGTAGTACAGAGCTCGAAAGTGCAGAATGAGGATCAGAACAATCATACCGAACAAGATTGCGGCAATCGGTCTATCAACAAAATCCAGCGGTGAATTAACCCGAGCCATGGCGCTGCGGAGCTTGACCTCCATAATGCCGCCCAAAACCATGCCCAGGATGATTGGAACGATCGGTAAGTCCAGCCGTTTGAGGACTAGACCGAACACTCCAAATGCCGCGGCCAATGCACAGTCGGTGATCGAATTGCGCAGGCTGTATACGCCAACAAATGCCAGGATCAGGATCATGATGCCCAGAAAACGAGTTGGAATCTGAATGATCTTCAGCAGCAAGTTGGTCGAGAACAGCAAAAACACCAGAACGATCACGTTCAGCAGGATCAGCGCCATATAGAGGGCCATGACGAAATCCATCTGGTTTTCGAACAGCTGCGGCCCAGGTATCACATTGTGCACATAAAAGACTGACAACATCATTGCTGTCAGTGCCTCGCCAGGAATACCCAACGCCAGCAGCGGGATCATCGCCGCTCCGGGCACAGCATTGTTTGCGGATTCAGAAGCCACAAGCCCCTCGGGCGAACCATCGCCAAAGGCTTCTGGATTTTTGGAGGTTTTTTGAGCGTATGTGTAAGACAGGAACTGCGAGGTGAACTCGCCGGTCCCCGGCACCATGCCCATGAATACGCCGATGCTGGACGACACGGTCGCGATACGCTTGAGGCCAAGCAGCTCTTTTAATCCCGCAAAGATGCTGCCGCCAACACGTGCTTCACCTGGTGTGTGGTTTTTTTCAAGCAACAGAAGCAATGCCTGACTGATTGCGAACAGTCCCAGCACAACAACAATCAGGTCTACCCCTGACGCCAGCCAGCTTTGTTCGAATGTGAAACGACGGGTGTATTTGACCGGCTCCAGCCCGACAGTGTTCAAGAACAGGCCAAATGCCGCCAGCATGCCCGCCGCAAAGATCTGGCCACGATGAGCGAGGATTACCAATATGATGCCAAGCAACGCGGCCAGGAAAATCTCACGGCTGCCAAAATGCGGGGCAACGAGTGCCAGGACAGGCGACAGGAGCATAAGGCAAATAATCGAAAAGATGCCTCCAAAAAATGACGCCGAATAGGCCAGCGACAACGCCCGATGACCCTGGCCGCGCTTCGTCATCGGATAGCCGTCATAGGTGGTCAACGCATTGACCGCCGTGCCCGGTGTATTGATCAGGACGGCAGGGATTGCACCGCCATACATCGAGGACCCATAGATGCCTAGCAGCAGGGTCAGGCCAACGATGGGTTCAAACGCGAAAGTGGCGGGTAACAGAATGGCAATTGCCACCGGCGCTCCAACCCCTGGAAGGGCGCCAATGATCACGCCTCCGATCGATCCGATCAAAAGAGCAGCGAAAACCGACCATTGCGCAAGAATCGAAATACCCGAAAATAGAGCGTCCATCGGCGAAACCTCAGAGATACGTCAGCGCAAACGCGCGGACCGTGTCCGGCAAATATTCATAGACAGCGCCGGCCGGGATTTTCACTTGCAAAAAAGCCCGGAAGATGACCGTGACACAAACACCAAACAGAGCGGCACAACCGATACCCTTTGCGTCGCGAAATCCGGTGCGAATTGCCAAAAACACGGCAAAAATGACTGTCGCGGGAAGATACCCAAGCAAGGGAACGGTTTTTACGTAAACGAGGAAGTAGAAAACATATTCAAACGACCTCAACCAGAATGCCACTTCGGTCCAGCGCCCGTGACGCCGCTGCGACATTGCCGAACTGAGCCAGTGCAGAAATCCGAAAACCACCATGGCCCATAGGGATATCATTGGCCAAAGATTGGGTTGCGCGAACCACTTGGTTCGCTTGACAATTTGTGTCTGTTCACCCAGCTGCATTAACAAAAAGACAGCAAACACGAGGAACACGAACGCAAAAACTACATCGCCAGGGCGGCGATATCGTTTGAACATGTCCTGTAAGGTTTTCGCGATCATCTCTACCTCCCCACCGATTAAAACAGACCCGGCAGTTTGAATCCTGCCGGGCCAATCTTGAGTTATTCGCCCAGAATCTCTTCGATTTTGGCGAAAGAGGCTTTGTCTTTTTCAATCTGCGCGTTGGAGGCGTCCGGGTCCTGCCAGTAGATCAGCGCACCTGTTTCCTCGGCAAGCTGCTTGGCTTTGTCGGAGCTCAGAGCCTTTTGTGCGGCTGCCGCGATCTTCTCGCGCGCCTCTGCCGGGGTGTCTTTGTGAACGAACAGACCGTTCCATAGTGCCAAAGGCAGGTCAGGATTTAGCTCGACAACAGTCGGAGTGTCGGGGACCAGGGAAATCCGCTCACCGCCGATGCTGGCCAGAACATTCACCTGATCTAAGCAGGACAGTATAAGTTGAAGTGTCGTGTTGATCACGTCCACGTCGCCTGAAGTCAGGGTGTTGCAGTCCAGAGCATCAAATGCGGCTTCACTGGCGAAATCAAACCCGCTGCTGACAGCAGCTGCGAATGTCACCTGGGTGGGGGGCAGGACAGAGCCGAAATGCCCCAGTGCAACATCGTTATCTTTGCCATGTTCCACCAACTCCTCCCAAGATGAGAAGGGTGCGTCTTTGCTGGACGCTATCACGAACGGATAGGTCAGGAAGATGCCAATTGGGTCAAATGGGTTGGGGTTCAGCTCTGGAATGCCAATCTCGGGGCCAATCACCGGCACGCCTATGACAAAAGAGCCGACTGTATAGCCATCGCCCGGAGCGGTGGCGACCTCGACAGCGCCAGGGAACGGACCACCGCCACCGCCAGGTTTGTTCACGACTGCCGCCGGCACGCCGTACATTTCCTGGAATTCATCTGCGATCAGACGTGTCAATACATCCTCCAGATCGCCCGGCGGCCACGGAACGACGAAGGATACAGGTTTCTCTGGATATTCAGCAAAAGCAGCTGATGCAGAGATCGCCATTACGGCAGCGGTAAGAACTTTCTTCATGGACTCCTCCCATTATTGGTTCAAATAATGAACCCATAAGTCATGTTTATTGTTGCGTTGTTAATTACATTGTGTCAAGTATTCTCTTAAGGAGGAGGGGAAACTTATGGGAACTGCTCTTAATGCTTTGAGATTGTTGGAGTTATTCTCAAACGCACGGCCAGAAATCGGGCTGACCCAGATGGCTCGGCTATCTGGTGTCAATAAGGCGACTGTTCTTCGGCATCTGCGTGAACTGGAAGAGTTCGGATTGATCGAGCAGAATCAGGGAACGAAATCATATATGATTGGCCCGGCGGCACTGCGTCTTGCCGCGTTGCGCGAGACTGCAAACCCCGGCCTCAAAGCAGCGCGCCTCAAAATGCAGAGCGCGGTGCAACAAGCAGGAGAAAGCCTGCACCTTTCTCTTCTGGAAAACGACATTCTTCAAACGGCGCTAGTGGTCGAGACCACTCAGCACAGCGTTCGCGTTAGCTTGGACCCCACGGAAGTCCTTCCGCTCAATGCTACGGCCTCAGGGTTGTGTATGCTTTGTTTTGGCCCCCCATCGCTTTTGAAAGGCCTCGAAAACTGCGACTTGCCACGTATTACGGACTCTACGATAACGAATCTTGAACTCATTCAAGAGCGTCTCGTCGAGGTAAAAGAAACCGGCTGGTCCTATAGTAACGGAGGTTTCGAAACCGGTGTCCACGGCTTTGCAGCCCCGGTTTTCGGAGTAGATCAACAGGCGCTTGGAACGGTTTCATTTGCGGTTCCTGAAATCAGAACCGCAAGCGACAGACAGCCGCTTCTACTGAATGCCCTGAAAAAAATTTCGCAAGAACTTACGGCGATTTTTGGTGGTCAAGCCCCTGCAAACTTTCCAACTGAATTTCGACCGAGAACTCGGTCGGACGCAATTCCCGGAGAATTTTGAGATGAAGGATTCCAACTTCCTGAAGGAAAACAACGCCCGCTATTTTTGGCATCCGATGGCGCACCCAGCCGACAGCCATAAGAACCCGCCGACCATTTTGGTAGGCGGCGAAGGGGTAAGCATCATCGATGTCGACGGCCAAAAGGCCATCGACGCCGTTGGCGGGTTGTGGAACGTTAATCTGGGCTATTCCTGCGAACCTGTGAAACAGGCGATTGCGGACCAACTGAATGCGTTGCCGTATTATTCAACGTTCCGCGGCACCAGCAACGACAAGGCGATCGAATTGTCATACGAGCTGGCCCGGTTCTTCGAGCCAGATGGTTTGACCCGCGCGTTCTTTACTTCGGGTGGATCCGATTCGGTTGAAATCGCCCTGAAAATGGCTCGACAGTACCACAAGTTGCGCGGCGAAGACGGGCGCACCAAATTCATAAGCCTGAAACAGGGATATCACGGGACCCATTTTGCCGCAGCGTCGGTCAACGGCAACCAGAAGTTCCGCGCGGCCTACGAACCGATGATGCCAGGGTGTTTCCACATCCCGGCGCCGTGGGCGTATCGCAATCCTTTCGACGAGACCGACCCCGAGCGTCTGGCACAGCTTTGCGTCAAAGCATTGGAAGCCGAGATTGCATTCCAGGGCGCAAATACTGTTGCAGCGTTCATCATGGAACCCGTTTTGGGTGCCGGTGGTGTAATTCCACCGCACAAGAGCTTCATGCCTTTGGTGTGCGAGGTCTGCTCGAAACACGGCATTCTGTTGATCTCGGATGAGATTATCACAGCCTTTGGCCGCACCGGCAGCGAAAGCGGAGCCCGGCACTGGGGTGTGCAGCCGGACATTATGACGACGGCCAAGGCTATTACGAATGGGTATTTCCCTTTCGGCGCTGCGATGATTTCCGGTCAAGTTGCCGAAGTGTTCGAAAGCGATACCACCGGCAAAGCGTCAGTCGATCAGGGCTACACCTATTCCGGCCATCCGGTCGGAGCGGCAGCAGCCTTGGCAGCACTTGCGGAAATTAACCGCCTTCGCGTGTGGGAGAACGCCGCCGCTCGCGGGGATGAACTGTTTGCCGGCCTGAAAAAGCTGGCCGACAAGTACGACGTGGTCGGCGATGTGCGCGGCGGTGAGGGCCTGATGTGTGCGCTGGAACTGGTTTCGGACCGCAGCACAAAAGAACCGATTGCCAAGCATCTTCCCTTGCAGGTTCAGAAGGCAGCATATGATGATGGTGTCATGGTTCGGGTGTCGGGTAACAACATTATCCTGTCACCACCACTAATCATTACGTCCGACGATGTGTCTAAAATCCTGTCGGCGTTGGATACTGGTTTGGCAAGCCTGTAAGATCTTCCCTGACCTCGCCATTACAAGGCGGGGTCAGACTTTGACGGCTTGGAGTTCTTCGAGCAGGTCGAGGAGTTGATTGAGTTTTTCTTGTCCCATTTGTTTTTCGATACTTTGGTAGATCTGCAGAGAGGTTCCGAGG
>NZ_JBXWQZ010000068.1:0-22851 GCF_059612645.1 Ruegeria sp. YKSF131
ATTGCGCGACCTGCTTTCGGACGCAGAGCCGGTCACCGTCCGGGAACACAGCGCAACGCAGATGCTACAGCGATGGGATCGCATCGCAGCTCGGGTTGTCGCACAGGGGGATTATAACGTGATCTCGGGGGCGCTGCTCCCATTCGACCCCGACACCGTCGCGTTTTTTGAAGACAGGCTCCGCTCCGTGTTGAAATTGAACCCCGACGTTGAACTGAGGCTGACACAGGATCAGCTACACCGTTCCGCACCCCTCTTCACCAATGCCTGGCTCTTCGCACATCTGCCGAACCTACTGGATCCGGAACCACCACAAATCAGCAACAGCGATGGCGACAACCTGCTCTTTCACGACATGCGCTTCCCCCTCGCCAGCAAAGTGACGCAAAGCCAGGTATCTGAAAAGCTAACACAGTCCGCAGAACTCGTGATCTCAGGCCAGAAGGATTGGACCTGGCTTGACCTCGACACCCCGTCCGGCACCAAGCACGGCACCGGCCTCGTGTTGGACAAATCAATGTCAGGGGCGTCCGTGCTTGGGTCCCTAGATCTGAAAGGTCGGACACTCACACTTTCTGTGAATTCTGAAGCGCGCGCCGCACGCGGCGAAGCCCTGGTCCGGGACCTACTGGGGGATCTGGTGAAGTCACCGCTGACATCAATCCAGACCGTCGAACAGATGATGGGGGATGACAGCCTGGAGAGCGAAGTGGCAGAAGAAGAGGACATCCCCCCTGCCCTTGCCCGTCAGATGGCCCACGAATATCTCGAACAGCACTACCGCGATACGCTTGACCAGCCGATTCCTGCCCTGGATGGCAAGACCCCGCGTCAGGCCGTTCGCAGCACCGCGGGCAGGAAAAACGTCATCGACTGGCTGAAGACAATCGAAAACCGCAGCGCGCGCCAGACCGGCTCTCCGGTGGCTGAGTATGATTTCGGCTGGATGTGGGACGAGCTTGGTCTGTCAGACTACCGAAATTGGACCAGCGATGGTTCTTGCAAAAACCGTTCCAAAGCTTCGCCTCCTGAACCCATCGACTAACCCATGTTTTCCCGGCTGCGTCTTGCAGATATGTGGCAAGGGTTATGCTGTCGCTGCGCGTCCAGATGGTTTGCCTCGTGACAGCCGGGGCACAACAAAATTTCAGTCTCCGTGGACACACCGGTTTCATAATCGAAACAGTACTCTTGACCACATATTTCCAGCACCTCTCCACGCTTGGCCAGTTCCGAACTTGTCACCTCACAGTGATGACAAATTCCGTCCAAGAGAGCTGATTGGAGTTCAGAAAGAACCACTGTTTTCTGAAAATTGCACACTCTGTCAATCATAACCGCTTCAGGCTTTCACAAAACGGTGAATAGAGAAAGCTTGTGAAACAAGAATTCAACGGAATGTGACATAGCCCAATGGGTTCGAGATTTAGTTTCGCCGATCATTGCCTGTATGCTGCGGGGCGCGTCGAACTTTCACGTCAGCCTCCATCCGACAACAGACCCGTGCACATCAAAATACAATCTGGGCTAGTCCTCCCAGCGAAACGCGTCGTTGTCCGCCTTCACCCGACCAATAGACGGCAAAGCGAAGTGGTTTCCCAGCACAATACATCCTGTTTCCGACGCGCTTTCCAACAGTTTCCGAAGGAATGTCACGGCCATCTCAGCATCGGAATCAAACGTAAATGCCACTCGGGATGCCCGCACTGGGCGGTTTTATGGATTGCATCACCTGTTATCAGAGCGCACCGGTCGCCACTGGTGATTTCGACCGAGACATGACCGGGTGTATGGCCTGGCGTGGGGATCAGAGTGACGGAATACACCCTGTCGCAGTCCCAAGGTTCACAGGAGGCCCGAGACAAAGTAGTTTCTTGTGCAGAGGTAACGGCAATAGGCGTGGATCAGAATGGCGCGACAGCTCCCACTCGAAGGTGACAAGACCTTTCTGGTTTACGCCGGCACTGGCACCGACCTGATTTTCAATCATGGAGTTGAGCTTCCCGGTTTCGCGTCGTTTCCATTGCTGGAAGAACCTGGCACCAGGGTGATACTGGCCGGTCAAATGCAGGCACTTGTCGATCTGGCCCGTGAAATGAATGTCGGATGCATCCTTGATGCGCCCACATGGATGGCGAACGCCGACCGGGCAGAGCCCTTGGGGTACGATGCAGAGCGGCTCGTCGAAGTAAACAAAGATGCGGTCAGTCTAATGGAAGACGTGCGCCAAGCTTCCGCTCGCGATGATGTACTGGTGTCGGCCTGTATCGGTCCGCGTTATGATCCTTACGCCGACATCCCGCCGGTACCCATCGAAGATGCACGTCAGTACCACGCTGCTCAAATGCAAAGCCTGAAAGACACAAGCGTCGACCTGGTCACCGCTTATACATTCAACCGTCCAAGCGAGGCAGCGGGTTGCATCCTCGCCGCCCGAGACGCTGATCTGCCGATCATCATGTCTCTGGTTGTTGAGACAGACGGGTGCCTGGCAGACGGAACCAAACTTGTGGACGGCATAGACCAAATCGACGCGGCAACCGACTCGGCGGCGATGTTTTTTATGGTCAACTGCGCTCACCCTACCCATTTCGCCGGAGCGATTGGCAACCACCCCCGGCTGAGAGGCCTTGTGGCGAACGCTTCGAGTTGCTCGCATGCGGAACTTGACGAAGCGGATGAGCTGGACGAAGGCGATCCAATTGAACTTGGTAAACAGATTGCCGCGATTGCGCAGCAGAATCCGTCGATTCAAGTATTTGGAGGATGCTGCGGTACCGACATGCGCCATCTGAAATCGATGATCAGCGAATTAGCATAGCCAACTTAGTTCAATCTGAGCGATATCGCTGAGATCTAAGGTGCTCCCGTAATTTCTTTCCACAACTTGTTAGGAGATCGGCCCAAACCGGTCCTTCGATTGATGTTCAAGACGCTGCGCTGCGGTGCGTCTTAGCTGTTATTCGCCGCACTCGCAAAACGAACAGGCTGTCGAAGGTCTAAAGCGCGAGACGAAGCTGGCCTTAGACAATTCGATCTTGATGTCAGCCCTTAATTTTTTTGCCGCCAAAGCTGGCCGCTGATGTTAAACGGGTTTTGGGTTGTCGCTGCTCCGAATTACTTGCCGCGCATTCTGTCGATCTGTTCATCAATGTACATCTCGACCTGCAAGTGGCTTTCTTCGATGACATCCCGGATATTTTCAGTTTGCGTCATGAAGTCTTTGTATTTCTTGAGCGCCTTGTGCGGGTTCTTTTCCAAGCGCAAAGATTGCTCGCGCTTTTGCCATGATGGAATAGGATCACGCCTGTTTTTGAAGGGGTAGTTTGCGCCAATCCAGTTGACAAAATCAAGCACGCTGCCACCGGACCATTTTCCCGTCGCAAACTTCTTACCTTCTTCCTTGAACGCCAACCGCCAAGCTTGGCTTTCAACGATAGCTTCATCACGTGTCATCTGTCTCGGTCCAGCCGTGGCGATCATCCCAACACCAATGTCCTGCTGTTCTATGATTTCGGTCATATGATCCGCCAGTGACGAAACCAGATTGCAGGCTTCGAATGAGATGCCTTCTTGGAGCGTCAGGCAACCACTTTGGTACTCGTCAAATACATGAAAACCTATTGGTTTTGATCCTAGGTGTTTCTGGGCTCGCTCTGGCAACACCGTAGAAGGGCTATAGCTCATCGTATTGGTTTTATAGCGGCCAAGAACACCGCAAACCAAATAGAAGTAGAAACGCGCAAGAGCAGGCAGGATGTCCTGATGGTGCAAGCCGATATGGTAGACCTCGTTACGATAGCTATGGCAGATTGTGATACTTTCTGCTTCTTCGGCACTCAGTTTGTGGTGTGATCTGAAAAATGAGACTTTGGCATCAAAATGCCTGCCAAGTGCGGCTCTCAAGTCCGACTCGTCGGCGTAGGTCTTCTCGCGGTTCAAGAAGTTAGTTCGCTCACGCTGTTCGTCCTTTGCCATTTGATGTAACACAAGCTCCAGAACATTGTCTGTCAACATGAGCCCAAATCGTGCGTTGTTCGGATCACCCTTTGAAATATGCTCAGCAGCAAGGTCAAGTTGTTCAATCGCATGGGCAAGAAATACCAACACCTAATTTTTTCCTTATGCGGCTGATGAAACGCAGCTCGGTATTAACCATCTCAGCTGAAAATCAAAAAGCGTTGCGCCAGACGTTATACCTCTATTAGCCAAGCAGACGTTGGTCGACGACGCAGCATTCGTCAAGGATGGGCTGATTTTGTTGAAAAACTCCCAATTTGCGTAAACTCGAGTCAGAAATTGGCCGGACAAGGCCGACGGGAGTTTTCAGCTGAGGGGTCGGCCAAAATCTGGCACTGTCCACCAATGGGCCCCGAAACGCCAGTCATCGGTATCAGCAATGAACTTTTCGGATTTAGTGCCCGTTCGCAGAATATCGGGGCCTCCCAGATTTTCGAGTTTTTCAACAATATCGGCTCGAAGCTGACCCCGGCGCAAATGCGGCATCACAGTGGAGCGGACCGACATTCATCGGTGCGCACGGTCCAGAGCTGCCTTCCATTCCTCTGAAATGTGCTGCGCCGTAAAAGACGATAGCAGACATTGCCTGCAGTCAAGAAAAACCGCAATTTCACAAGGGTGACCTTGTGCACTCCCGCATCAAGTCAATGAGGCATAGGATGAAGCTTGAAGAATACTATCGGCCTAGGCTGGCTGAAGCAGGATACGATCTCTTGGCCGTATTTAGCCGGTTCGAGTACGCAATGAAGAAAGGCGGATTTCGCCGGGAGGCTTACCCGGACGCCGCTTGGCACACTTTTGCTCAGCGCCTACCGCAAGAGTTCTTTCAAAAAATGGTGGGGTCCGACCAAGCGAAAATATACTTCGAGGCACCTCCAGATCACCTCGTCACGACCAACGATGGTGGCGTGGACTGGTCAAGAAACCCTGTTGTACCACACGATACAGCAAGCCTCTTCCAAAGCATCAAAACCGCTCGAAATAACTTGTTTCATGGTGACAAAAAGCACGACAACCACCGTGACACCCAGTTGATGAAAGCTGCGCTCTTCGTGCTGAATGAAGCCTACAAGGAAGCGGAGCGTACAGATGGGTTTGAAGGATTCCTTGGCGCGATGGAGTTTGGACTGTAGCCTTGGCCCATACCGGTCACTCAACCATGGTCTCGAATGCTGCGGACGCAGCCCGCTTAGCGGTCATTCGCTGCACTTGCAATATTGAAGACCGAGCGGACTCACACATCGTGGACATAGCCGACATTCACTTTCGGGACTTCGCTGACGCAGCATACTTTCGCACGCGACAGAGTCTGTTTCACGTCTGAACGCCCCTCATTTTCCTTGTGAAATCAGCTCATATGAGAGACAATATAAGGTAGGGTTGCATCGCTGAAACACTACAGATGTGCCCAATTCAACATCAAAAGAGCCGCCAAGGCCTGACACGTTCGAGCACTTATGGACCCTGTTTCAACCGCATTTTATGCACAGCATTTCAAAATTGCGTTCCTTGAAAAGAAAGGAACCGAATTCCAGGATTGGGTTGCCAAGCTCGGCAGCCATGCCCTCGGGGCCGATTTCGAGATTGTGCGTCCTTACGGCAAACAAGGCGACTGGAAATGTGATGGTCGCCAGCTCAGCACTGGAACGATTTTCCAGTGTTATGGTCCCGAAACGCCCACCGATCAAAAGACAATTGCGAAAGTGAACGTCGATTTCGCAGGCGCGCAGATCAAGTGGCCTGATTTCATGCAACGATGGGTGTTCGTTCACAACATCCCCGGAGGTCAACCGCCGGCTGTCGTGTCCCATCTTGATATACTCCGCGCCGAAAATCCTGGTATTTCTTTTGAGCTTTGGTCTGAAAGTGAGCTTTTCGACTGGCATGTCATGTTAGACGATTCACGCGCTCTTTTGATGTATGGTGCTGTTCCCAATCAGCAAATTGCCAGTGGCATTGAACTTGCGGATTTGCAGCCGGTGATCGACGTTTTGCAACGCCGCGATCCGGACCCGGCCGAGCCCCTGCCTGCACCACCATCCGCAAAAAAGCTGGAAAAAAATGAACTCTCGGTCGAAGCCGCCGATTTGCTGCGCCTTGGGCGACGCAAAGTACGACTTGTCGAGACCTACTTCGAAAAGGCAGGTCCCGTGGAAACCGGTGAAAAAATCGCTGAAGCCTTCCGCGATCATTACGCTAAACTGAAAGCCATGCAACTGGACGCCGATCAGATGTTTTCTTACCTGCAGAAATTCGCAGGCGTTAGCGGCGAGCCAAAACGCCAGGCGGCGGCTATGGCCGTCATGGCATACTTCTTCGACAGTTGTGATATCTTCGAAGATCCCGAAACCGAGGTCACTGGCTCATGATCCTGCCAACCAAACATGTGCGCGCAGATCGGGCCCTCATCGGGGTCGGTGGTGAACTGCTCAGCTTGCTTAACGAACCGATGACCGTTTCCCGGCTTTGGGATGCAATCCGTGAGCGCCGCTCAACGGCAACACCCAACGCACCTGTTGAATACACCTGGTTCATTCTCGCGCTAGATTTTCTGTTCATGATCGGTGCCGTGGAAGCCCGGCGCGGCATCATTGTGCGGGCTGCGTCATGATCACACGACTGAGCAGCAGCCTTAACAGCTTCAAATCACTTGAATTTTCGTCCGGACTGAACGTCTTGTTGGCCGATAAGAGCGAAGGTGCAACAGATCTTCAGACACGCAACGGCGCTGGCAAGTCCAGCTTTGTCGAAACCGTCCACTTCCTGACCGGCGGCAACGCCAAAACAGACAGCATTTTTCGCTCTAACGCGCTCCTCAACGAAAGCTTTGACATCCAGATGGATGTTGGCGGCGATAAGATCACCGCTGAGCGCTCCGGCTCTGCTCCAAGTAAGATTTTCCTGAATGGCCCCGTCGAGGATTGGCCAATCCCGCCAAAATTCAAAGAAGATCGTGGTCTCTTCGAGATTTCAAATACCAATTGGTGTCACACCCTTGGTGCCAAATGGTTTGGGCTTGAAGCGCCGCCCGATTCCGACACCAAGTTTCAACCCACTTTCAGGTCCCTCTTTGCGTACTTCGCCCGGCGCCAGGCAAGTGACGCGTTTCAGACGCCGACGCAACAGGCCGGCAAGCAACAAATATGGGATCAACAAGTTGCCATTTCCTATCTCCTGGGCCTTGACTGGCACGTCTCTCAAGACTTTCAGGGGCTTCGAGAGAAAGAAAAACTGGTTAAGTCGCTCGGGAAAGCCGCCCGGTCCGGGGAGCTAGGACCGCATTTCGGTCGCGCGGCAGATTTGCGCACGAAAGTAGTCGTCGCTTCTCGTCGCGTGGAACAAATCCGCACTCAAATCGACACATTCCAGGTTATCCCGGAGTACCGTGAGCTGGAGTCCGAAGCCAGTGACATAACCAGATCCATCAACGCGCTTGGAGAAGAGAATTTCGTTGATCGCCAGTTGATCAAAGAGCTTCAGGCATCCCTGTTGGAAGAGGAAGCACCCGTCACAGAGGATCTTGAAAAGCTCTATGCTGAGGCAGGTGTTGTCCTGCCCGAGTTGCTGACCCGCCGCCTCGATGAAGTGCAGAATTTTCATCGCACTATTCTTCAAAACCGGGCCTCGCATCTGAAAGCGGAGCTGTCATCTGCCGAAAATCGCATCGAGAAGCGCGAAGAAGAGAAGGAGAAACTCGACACCCGCCGTCGGCAGATCATGACCGTTCTGCAATCAGGGGGCGCGCTTGAGCAATACACCGCTTTGCGCGAAGAGATGGGACGTGCAGAGGCTGAGGTGGAAACCTTGCGACAAAGGCTGGACACAGCCGAAACGCTGGAAAGCACGAAAACTGAACTTGACGCTGACCGAAACCGGTTGGCCCAAGCGTTGCGCGATGACATCCGGGAACGTAAATCTGTTCTGGACGATGCCATTCTGGCGTTCGAGGAGCTGTCACAATCTCTCTACGAACAAGCTGGCAGCCTAACGATCGACGCCGGGACAGCGGGACCACGTTTTGAAGTCAAAATCGACGGTCAGCGCAGCAAGGGCATCACCAATATGCAGATTTTCTGCTTTGATCTAATGCTCATCGAACTGTGCACCCGGCGTGGCACGTCACCAGGCTTTCTGATCCACGACAGCCACCTCTTCGACGGTGTCGATGAAAGACAGGTCGCCAAAGCGCTACAACTCGGCGCAGAGAAGGCCGCAAGTCTCGGCTTTCAATACATCGTCACGATGAATTCCGACGCGATCCCCTCGGAGGGCTTCCAGCGTGGATTTAACATCTATGATCACGTTCTACCTACGCGCATCACTGATGCTGTCGACGATGGCGGCCTGTTTGGCATCCGTTTCTAACATTTGAACCGACAGCCTTTTCGCCCCCCCCGAACGGGCATGGCCTGTTTCACCGCCGCACAACGGCGTCCTTAGCCGCGCACTTGCAGCGATTTTCATACTGAGAGCGCGCGTAGCGAAATTCGAAGACTTCCGTAGTGGGATCGGAGGGGTCATTCGTCAGGTTTGCAAGGATCGACCGCTCAGCGGACAAACCCTATCTCAGCACCTGCAACGCATTAGACGCCTGAGCAAAAAACAGTGTAATTGTTGATTTCCCAGCTCCAATTTAGAAACAACAACAATGAAGACAACAAATCACCTGATATTGGGTGGTTTGTTAAACGAACTTTAGAACTGGGTAATTCGAGGGCCGACTGACAGAGCTTCCTCTGCTGCAGGCTCAGGTTCCTCACTTTGGCGAGAGTTGGATTGGATTGCTAAACTTGCCTCCTGCAAAGCCGGATCGAATTCTCGTTTGAGGACAATCGGCCTTTCTGCCTTTATCGCCTTTCCAAAGGCCAAAAACTCGAACCGCCCAAGGTTTGGAATAAGCCGTGTATGCTGGGCGCTATAAACGCTCTCGAGGAAGTTGAGGCTCGTTTGGTCGATCAAGCTATGGGTCAAAAATGTATTGCACTGTGACAGAATAGTCTTGCTGACTAGTGCAGTGCGCTGGCTGATCACCATAAGCCCAACGCCATATTTTCGACCCTGCAAAGCAATTTGCCCGATGCGGCTAACTACAAACTGCGTATTTGCGTCAAAGCCCGCCCCAAACACCTCAGGGACGATTGTGTGGGCCTCTTCCAAGACGATTAGGATTTGCCTTTCACGACGGTTTCTTTGAGCCCAACGCATAA
The DNA here is from genome assembly GCF_059612645.1 of Ruegeria sp. YKSF131. Classification (NCBI taxonomy): domain Bacteria; kingdom Pseudomonadati; phylum Pseudomonadota; class Alphaproteobacteria; order Rhodobacterales; family Roseobacteraceae; genus Ruegeria; species Ruegeria sp. YKSF131. The sequence continues at coordinate 9,228 of NZ_JBXWQZ010000068.1, forward strand.
TCGTCGACAAGTACAACTCGGTCAGCCGGAGTGTGGCTTTTGTGTTGGCGATTTCTGCCAACTCGAAAATCCCAAGGTAGGTTTCTTCGGACCTCAGAAACTCATCAACTTGTGCTTCAGCGTGCGCTTTAAGCGCGTCTACGCCCTCCTGCAGAGCTTTCTTTTCTGCTGGTGCACCGTAGCTTCCAGTCTCAACCGCGAATAGTTTTTCCTCCAATTCGGCGGCCTGTGCAGGCGTAGGAGATGGAAAAGCTAGGTCCAATTCCGCGAGCCGCGCCCGATAGTCGCCGGTGAAATCGACGCAAAAGACTTTTGTGCCTCTCGCAACTGCCTGCCGAACTACGTCGAGAGCCAGTTCAGTTTTCCCTGTACCAGTCACACCAAGTACGGCCGTGTGGTACTCAACCAGTTCATCAATTCTCGCAACCGCTTGGACACTAGTGGATGGCACCGTACCAATAGGGAATTCGCGGTCGCCCACGACAGGATCGTCAAACTGCCTGCTGCCAGCGGAAAACAGCGGTGTATTCATGGAAGGCAGCCAAGTGTATTTGGTAAAACCGTCGTCGGGCGAATAAACGCCAAGTTGAGATGCCTTTACTATGTGAGTTCCGCGAGGATTTTGATCGAAGTTTTCTTCGTACGTCTCTGCGCCCACGATCTGATAAAAGATGTCTTGGCCTTCAACGTGCGCAAAAATCACATCACCTTCATGTAGCCCCGAACGGCTGGAAACTTCAAAATGCAGAGTTCCGATTGTTGAATTTTCCACAACGAAGCCGACCAGCTTGCCATCTTTCGCGCCGCTGAGGTTCTCAAGGAATTCCACTGTCTTCGCTTCGTCGTGGCTGGCGCAGACGGACCCCACAGGTAAGCGAGCAGGTTCAGCCAAAGTCGCTACGCATAGTCCTGTTCCAACCACGTCAGAACCCTGCGTCTGCGAAAACAATGAGATCACGTAACGCTGCGACCCATCGGGTAGGCTGGCTGTAAACAAGTGGTTCGGTTTCCATGCCCCCACCGAGTTTAGTTTGACGCGGACTATGTCTGGATGATCGACTCTTGCGATGGATCCAACCGTCGGCTGTTTTTTTAGCTCATCGGCGTCAGACGAAAGTTGTCTAACAGCAGAGAGCAGGCGTTCTATAGGTTTCCCAACCACAATCAGGATCCAATAGAGAATAAGCCAACTCATTTTTTCAAACGAGGCTTGATAGTTCGCGATGATGCTAACAATTGCTGGGGCGGAGAACAGAATTTCGCCTCGACCAAATACGCTGGTCAGCTTGAACGCAAAATGACCCGTTGGGGACCTTTGATCCTTGTCATGTAACACCAGCGCTGTGACTGCCGAAAACACAACCGCACAAGCGAAAAAGACGGTTCCCCATCTCACGTGTTTGAGTTGCGCTGAAAACAACTGAACATTGGTCAGGTCCATCGTTGTAAGCACCAGGACGGCCCCTACAGCGCTGATGATTGCATCCCTTGGTGGGACAAACCAAGGCGCTGATAACAGCGCTAGGAACCAAAGTGAGATCGCACTTATCAGCCAGACAGACTCTAGCCCGCCAGTCGGTAATGTTTGACCAGTCGCCCAGATGAAAATTACGTACGCAACTAGTGTGTTCAGCAAAAGCGCAAGAAAGCGTTCCTTAATAGACGGATAAGACAAATCAATTCTCGTTCAATTCTTGGTTGTGGCTAATCCTAGTATTTATCAGCCGGAGGAGGAAGCGCAGAACATCTTCTGGGTTTTTTTGCGTCTATCGCCAACCACCATTGAATGCCTCATTGGGCTCCCGAAGGCGTCGAGCAAGCGCGTCGATTGAGGCGGCTGTTTGGCGGATTTCGGGAATACCACTTTCGAGATCATCGAGGTTCATTAGATCAATGGACTGAAACCTCTCATCAACTGAGCGCAGTAATCTGGCTCCTTGCGTGCGGAGCGTACTGGTTTCCTGCTCCTCCTGCGAAGGTTTAAATGCGCTAGAACCTAGCACTGGGGGTTGGGCTAGTTTATGTTGCCGCCACTTTTCGAGGTTCAAACCGCAGTCCGATGCAAGCTTATGATAGCTCCCTCGGACGTCAGCCAGCGCAGACCGGGCTTGAAGCCTAACGTCTCGCTCATGTGCCTTGTCAGCGGAAAGAACTGATTGTCTTGCGACACCCAAAGCCAGAACTGCAATACGCACAGCCAGTACGCTCGCAACCACGGCGATGAGAGTGGCGGTTAGCGTAATTGCCTCCATCCAGTTGTTCTGAAACCATGAGATCAAATTAGACACGACGGGCACCTTATGTAGATATTCTTATTCAACTGTATCTACATATGGTGCCACAGATGCCCGATCACAAGCCAAACCCACTACGCATAACGCGACCCTTGCAAAATCCTCGCAACGCTCAGCGCCCAGCATCCGCCTTGCCAGAAGAGCAAGGCAAAAAAGATAGTATCGAACAGCGTCTGAATTTTCTCTAGCGCAAAGGCTGTGTCAGGTGCACCCAGAGAAAGGCTTCGAACATGTAGCTAAGTTTGGCGGCGGTAGAGCTGTACATTCTCGGAATGCGGGGCCTTCATAAACTACTGAAATATAATATATTATATTTATGAAGTGGTGCCCGGGGGCAAAATCAAACTACCGGCACGAAGATTCTTAAGCCCAGAACCAATAGATCGAGTGTAGCCAGTCTGCTGTGAATGGCAGCTTTCTAAAATCTCTCGACTAGGTTTCGCGCTTGCAGCGAATGACCGGAATCCGCCCTCCCTACGAAAGTTGCGCGTTTCAACAAAGACATAGTTGGGCTCGAAACTGACATTCTCGTACCAGCAAAAGTGTGCCATCAGGCAGCTTGGGCGCCGCCCCCTGCCCTACCCGCCTCTGACCTTACGATCAGATGATCGCAAGTGCGTTTAGCATAAGCCGCATGCTTGAAGATAGCGTTCTTGTCCGAACGCAGGACTTTGAGCCAGCTGTAGAGGTAGGAGGCATTCATCTCGAGCGTAACGTCGAGATAGCTGATCAGAGAGACGTTGTCGTCACGAGGCAGCTGTTGCAAGCAACATGCGTAAGACACATGATTTCATGAAAGGCCCTTCGGCAGAAATAACAGACCGGAACCCGGCCCGAACCCGTCAGAAGCACCCCAAGGTCCCTCTTCCGTCAGTCACAAACCCCAAAGGACACTTTCACTTTCCGCGGGCCCATTGGCACCAGACGGGACTCTTTGGGTCCAGCACAAATGCAGATGTCTTTGATTTCGGGGGGTAATTTCAGATCGGCATCCTAGATCGGCAACAATTATCGGCAATTCCTTGCCAGATCTTTGAAAATATGTATATTTTTCAATTGCTTTACGACTACGAAGGATCGGCAAAAAATGCTCGAAACCCCGGCCAGGATAGAACCTTGCTTCTTCGAAGAGTATATTCCCACTGAATTGGCAGACCTCTCGGTCGATATCCAGAGAGAAGCCACGCAACTTGGACAAGGGTTGCACCCGGATAGTGCAGCTGAACTTGCCGATCTGGTTCGGGTGATGAATTGCTACTACTCGAACCTCATAGAAGGGCACAATACGCGGCCGCGCGACATCGAGCGTGCACTTGCCGGCGCAGAGCTCGAAGAAGAGACCCGGCCCCTCGCACTAGAGGCGCGCGCGCATGTCATTGTTCAGCGCGCCATTGACGAGATGCATCGCGAGGGCACCCTGCCCCGGCCTACATCCATTGAGTTTCTGACCTGGGTTCATAAGAGCTTCTACGACGAGATGCCTGATGAGTTTCGGGTGATCGAACATCCCGACGGAACGCAAGAGCCGATCTTTCCGGGGCGCATGCGTCAGGAAGGAGAACGAGAAGTTGCGGTAGGGCGGCACCTACCACCCTCGTCATCTCGTGTTGCATCGTTCATGGATCATTTCGACAAACGGTTTCAGATCGCGAGTCGATCCTCCAGCGGACGGATTATCGCGATTGCCTCCGCGCATCACCGGCTGAACTACATCCACCCATTCCCGGATGGTAACGGGCGCGTCAGTAGATTGATGTCACATGCCATGGCTCTGAACGCCGGGATCGGTGGTCAAGGCCTCTGGTCCGTCTCGCGTGGACTTGCGCGCGGATTGACTGACCGAGGCGAATACAAGCGGATGATGGATCTTGCTGACAGTCCGCGGCGTGGAGATCGTGATGGGCGTGGCAACCTGTCGGAGACGGCCTTGAAAAGCTTCAGCGAGTGGTTCCTGAAAGTGACTCTCGACCAGATCACATTTTCTGCAAAGCTGTTCGATCTCGGCGGATTGGATAAGCGCTATCGTCGCCTCGTTCAGGATACGATCGATGACAAGCGTGCACCCGATCTGATTGCAGCCGTCCTGCGGCATGGGGCACTGGAACGGGGCGATGCCCAAGTCGTGCTCAAGACATCCGAACGTACCGCGCGCAACACACTCAGCAAGTTGACCGCCGCGGGGTACCTAACTTCATCTTCTCCCAAGACACCGGTACGGTTAGCTTTCCCATTGGATTACCGGGAACGTCTTTTCCCCAACTTGTTCGGCGATGGTGATCTGCCTGAATAATGATGGCAGGCAAAGTAGGTACTAAGTTGGCAGGTTCGTTGATTGGATACTAAACCACCGACCGGCTGGCGCCGGTGGGATTTGCGATGTGCTTTTCCAGATACTGAAGTACGATGTCTTCGGTAATTGCACCGTTGGTGGTGGAAAAATACCCGCGTCCCCAGAACCGACGTCCCCAATAGCGCCTGCGCAATTCGGGGAATTCGCGCTGCACCTTGTGAGACGAACGGCCCTTCATCCTGCGCACCAGGTCGGAGATGGCAATCTTCGGCGGCACCGACACGAACACGTGGACATGATCAGATGACAACACACCGCGCAGGATGTCGACCTCGTTCTCCCGGCACACTTGGCGGCAAATGTCGCGCACCCGCAGGCGCACCTGACCGGTCAGCACCTTGAACCGGTACTTGGTGGACCAAACGAGATGGTATCGATGGTAGAAAACGCAGAGCTTACCGGTGTCATACTGCATGATCGTATCCTCCAATGCGTGGAAACCAAAGGCTGGGGAGGTTGCTCATGTATTTCAAAGTCCACCGCGGTGGACGTCTAGTTGTGCTGCCTGAGAAAGTGGGTAGAAACAATGAGAACATCGTCTGGGTTCGTCCTTCATAGATAAGAACATATGATGTGCAGTTCTGCTGGCCTATGTGATTTGAATTTTTTAGCCCTCGTAATCCCGAAATTTTTGCCTCCCACCAAGTGTCCACCGCGGTGGACATCAGGCAGTCCACTAACTGGTTGCTGAGAGACGTTCGACCAAAGCTGCCGGATTAAACTGGCTTCGTCGCTGACCCAGAGTTATGCTGTGAAAGTAGGCTCCAAAATCTCTGATGCGTTGGCCGAGCTGGAGCATGATGAAGATTGCGCAGGAAGCTTTCTGGGTTCCGACAATATTCTTTGCTTTTTCGAATGTCTCTGGGTGAATGCCCATCATTGGGGCGAGCGTTCGAGCATGGTTTTCAATATCAAACCAGTTTCTAAGCTGGTCAGTGGAGAACGACACCGCTTGATCGCAAACTGATATCAGTTTTTCAGGGCTGAGATTTGTATTGGGGGATTTGCTTTCTAAATCTTTTTTTTCTTTTTTAGACTTTGATTGGTGGCGGACAGTTTGTCCGTCATTGGCGGGCAGTTTCATCGTTTCAGGCGAGTCATCCGGGGTGGACAAGCACTGACATTCCGCATCCGTGTCTGCGAGCAGGGCACGATATTCGGTGAGGCTCAGCTTTCTTCTCAGAGCCCTGCGTGTGTCTTGGATGAACGAATTTGTAGGATCGTTTTCTTCCAAGTGCGCGAGTTTTGTCAGGATCAGTTTTCGGACAAAAACTTGATCCCGCCGGATGTTCTCCATCTCCTGGGCGATGGCGATGAGTTCGCTTGCGCGTTGCAGTAGGGGGGTAAGAGACAAACCAAAGCTGACGCATTCACCGTCGGACGAGCGAACACGGTAGCGTTTGCAGTTCGAGCTGTCATTTCGCCTGATAAAACCAAGTTCAATGAAGCGGGTGATATGCCTACGTAGCGTCCGCTCGTCAATTCCGCCAACTCGCTGGCAGATGGAGGTATTGGATGCAAAGACCGTTTCGCCATGCCCTGGTTTCAAAAAACTCAGCATCGCTTGGAGTGTTTGCATGTGGCCGGGACGTAGACCGAACACGCTGCGCGCGTCTCTCAGAGCTCTGAAAATGGTCCAGACGTCGGTTTCAGATGATGATGTTGAATTGGATGGCGCATCGGGTTCAGCGCTTCCGATCGATAGTTTTGTGAATGCCATGGTTTGTTAACGATGACCATTTGGCCCACACCTTCCCCGTCTCTTCCCCGGATTTCTGAAGGGAAAAGGCAATAAAAGTTGGTCCACCGAATCGGTGACTCTTGACCGGTTTGCTGGAGGTTGCTACATCATAGGTGCTAATCAGATGATGAGGGCTCTCCAGGGGAAACTTTGGGGGGCTCTTTTCTTTTTGGTCTTCGCTTTTCTCCTCTGCTCGTGTTTTGCCTTTTGGCTGGGATTAGGATCCCGAGCCGCTTTCATTCCGCCATTGTTCGAAGAGTTGCAAAAGTGTGACGTCTGCGCGCTCTTCTAGCCACTGGCCGAATTCAGGATTGTCCTTTTTGAGGACCTTGATGGCGATAGATTTGTCATCGACCGTTAGAGTACCCAAAGAACCGCCGTTCGTATCCTTGATCACCGATGTCTGACCGCGACTGATTGGCCTTTTTTCTCCACGGGCTTTGCTTGAGCAAGCGGTGTAGACCGCCTGGAACTTCTCGGGGCTCGGGGTGTCGTCGGGCAGGGCGGCGATTACCTTCTTGGCGATGTCCACCAGATCTGTTTTCTCCGATAAGGCAGCTAGATCACCCCACTGTCGACGCCCGATCCCATGGGCTGGCCCGATGAGATGAACTAACCCATCAGGAAGTTGCTCTATTACTACCCGGTGGTTGGATACGCCTTGCCGCGTTAACCCCAGAGCATCCTGAATGACGCCGGGCTTATACCCAGATTCTTGCATCTCTTTGATAAATATTGATTTCTCAATGAAAGATGGATCAATTCTGAGGTTGTTCTCTTGGCCCTGCGCGATTAACGAGGCATCGTCATCCAAAGTCCGAACGATTGCCTTAACCGTTCCACCGACACTGCGGATTGCGGCAAGCCTACGACGGCCATAGATGATACGATACCTGTCCGGCTGGGCCGATGGGCGCACCATGATCGGCACTTGCTGGCCATGTTTGCGAATACTCTCTGCCAATTCGTCGATACTGGCGTCTTCCAGCACTAACCGATCGCGTAGACCATCCATGTCGATCTGAGCGGGGTCAATATCCCGGATCGAGTTTGCCGTGATCTCGCGCAAAGAGTCGCGCAATCCGCCAACAGACCCAGGCAGCTTTGCCGCTTTTGGCTGGGCGGGGGAGGGGGACGCGTTTGCTTTCTCGTCCTTTGGAGCCTGATTGAAGATTTTCCGGGCCATCAGCGGCGCCCCCAAGCCATTTGGATCGTCTGCTCCAACTCATCAGCGACACCGTTTACGCTCGTCAGGGCTCGATCAATTGTTTTTCTGATGAACTGGCTTGGGTCAACTTCGTAGACGGTTTGTTGGGTCATACCTGCGTCCGAGATCGCTGTCGATTTCAACATCGGCTCTGTCATGACCTGGCCGGCCAGAATTGATCTCAAGTAGCCCGCCATTTGAGTCTGTGGACCGTCGGAAGGTTCGTACCTCGTGATTAGGAACTTAACGAAATCCCAGGTAACGCGCCGACCAATGGCCTCTTCAACGGCCTTCACTGTTTCTGAAGCAAGCTTCAGAAACTGGCTCATGGAAGCGATGTCTAACATACCGGGTACAACCGTTACCAAGAGCCCCGTGGAGGCTGCCAACGCGGTCAGGGTCAGAAAACCCAGTTGTGGCGGGCAATCGATCAAGACGATGTCGTATTCTGTTTCGACCTCTTCCAAAGCACGCGCGAGCCGCTCCGCAAAAATGGGCTGCGTCCTCCGTGTGAGGGCGTTTGCTGTCTCGGTCTCGTACTCGGAGAGCATCAACCCGGCTGGGACCATGTTGAGCTTGTGGAAATATGTCTTTTGAATAACAGACGATAGAGGGACTTGCTCCTCATATCTCAGGGCATCATAGATTGTGCCGCCTTCTGCGAACTCGAGCTCGGGTCGGAAGCCAAAGAACGTCGTCAAACTTGCTTGCGGATCGAGATCTAAGACCAACACTCGGTAGCCGCGTAAGGCATACCTTTGCGCAAGATGGATTGTCGCCGTCGTTTTTGAGGAACCGCCTTTGAAATTGACGACCGAGATGACTTGAAGGCGGTCGCCCTCGCGTCGCCCAGGGCGATAGGCTTCAGCGTTCTTTCCTGTGCGTACCAAGATGTCACGCAATTCATCAACTTCTTGAGCCGAGTAGAACCTGTGACCTCGATTGTCAGTGTGCACGTCAGGGAAGCTGCCGTCTTTATGCCGGTTGCGCAGGTTTGAAGGGCTAACGCGCAGAAGACCCGCAACTTCAGTGGAACTGAAGCGTCGTAGGGCTTTTCGTTCCTCAGGTTCGAAGGCAATCTTCATCTGGCGATCCAGAGATTCGGCCAGATTGTCGGCAAATCCTCCGATGTCAGAAGAGCCTATACCTTGCGTGTATCCAACGTTACGTTCATCCATGTACTGCCGCCTACTCATGGCCTTTGTTAAGGCTCTTGGTTGTTCTGACGGTATACAGCGTGTCTGACGCTTTTTGCCGTCAGTAAGGGAATGCCATGAACATGTGTGTCCGGCAAGAAAAATCTAAATGTAGTGTAAAAGTTATCCACAGCACCAATAGAGTTTGACATGTGGGATTGGATTTAAATCATTGAAGTTAAACGAAATAGCACCAAAAATCGCGTATATCCGCTATTTTAGAGTTTTGTTTGGGTGAGAAGCGAACCCTAGCTAGTACTGAAGCATTTTGATGATCGAGGCGTCGCTATCTGCCGAATTCTACAGGATTCGGTGTGCGGAAGTGTATCGATTCATCGCCACTTTTTTAAATGTGAATTTGCTTCGTTCTTACCAGCGGTGCCTATTACCAGGCAAGTCTGGACAAACGACTATTTATTGTCGCGACCGATAGGGCAGGGTGCCCACTTGTCGGCGAAGCCAGGCCGGTCAGTTACAAACCAAACATTTCCGACAGGGGTCGTAACAGATTCGTTCTTGTGAACGGGTGCCAAACCGCGCGGCGCGTTGGCCGGCATGCCGCGCACATAGAGATCGGTCAGAGCGTCCTGATCCGCCTGTGACAGGGCAGGGGAGGGGACAGGAAGATAGGGCGCGGGTGTCGATTTTTCCTAACCTGTAGACTGCTCTTGGTTGTTTTCACCATGTTTCACGGTTGGCCTTATGCTGGGTTGGCCCTTTAAGTGTAGACTTGGATCTAATTTGTGCCGGTACTTGTTTGCAAAATTGCAGGTTACTGTGCTGCATCTACTAAGGTTTGAAGCCGGAGCGGGGCAGGGACCTACGGGTTAAGGACCAAAGCCGTCGCGAGTCCAGTGGTTAAGGAAAACCGACACTTCATGGGGCACATTCTGCGCTGATTTAGGTGAGATTTCAATAAACGTGATAAGGGATACTTATCGAGTGTAACTTGAAACTGATAGCGCAACAAAAGTAACGAGCAAAAGTAACAGATTTTGCGCGTAAAGTAGGTAGAGGGCTTGCGGAATAATAAAATCGGAGGTTCTGTCGCAGGTCTGTAAACCAATTGGCATCGACATTGCGCTGGAACCGTTGGCAAACTAAATGAAATGAACAGATATTTTGCCACTGAATTGCCTTTCTGGAAGTTTGCCAGAAACACGCTGATCGTCAGTTGCCTTGCGTTGTTTCCGCTGTTGGCCATCTTCGTTTTGCGCACGCCGGGCTTTGCGACGCACCTCCTGAACAGTGGTCCCGCGTTTGTTCGGTTTTTGCGTCAGGTGGTGACGAATGGGTTGCCGGTCGTTTTCCTTTTAAATTATCTCAGCTTTTTTCTTTTCGCCGTTGGGGTAAGGGCGCGGGGCAGGGGGGCCATCCCGGCCCGGTATCTGCTAATTGACCTGCTGCTACGGGCCGTCCTGTTCATCGCGCTGCACGCGCTGATCTACGCGCTTTCGGCAGACTGGTTCGGGTCTTTCGGCGGTGATCCCGTAGTGGCGTTGCGGGTAGTCGGTCCGACGCTGGTACGCTCCGCCTACTTCGAGAACATCTCAGGCGTTTACCTGTACGCCACGCTGGTCGGAGCGCTGCCGCTATACCTATCCGTCGTTCAGAGCCAGATCGCCCACGGTACTGGATTTGCAGCCCAACTGGCACGTCGCGTACCTGGGCGCGGCGGACCTGTGACATTGGCCCTGCTACTGATGGCGGTGTCAGTGGTCGTTCTGACCACCGCGGCGGCGCTGATTGTCCGTTTACAGTCGGTTTGGGGCTGAAGGGTCAGAACGCCCTGCGTATCGCGAAGGAGACTGCGTAATCGCGTTCAAGCTGGGGCCCATCCAGATCTTGATACACAGGGATCACGCCCTCGATACCCAGGCGCGTGCCCGCCAAAACGCCCGACCCCGGCACAAGGTAATTCACTCCGATTCCGATACTCAGAAACTGGCCGCCGCGCAGGGTCGGATCAGCGGTGGGCACCATGCCTGGGTTCAGGCGCGCATCCGACCCGTCAATGTTTTCCACGATGTCGCCGACCACCCGCAACGAGGAGCTGAACTGGTCATTCCAGCGCCGTGCACCCCAAACTGTTGCTGAATAGACGTCACCCAAGGTGTAACCGGCATCATTCTCACCCATCCGGATCACGGCGGCCAGCTGGGCGCCCCAAGACCAATCCGCGTTCTGGCCCGTATAGGTGACGCCCGGCAGCAGGTCGTAGGTGCCTGAACCCAGTTGCATGGGGTAGGGCAGCAGCTGGTCCGGCCCAGCTGGCGTGGTGTCGGTCTCGTCTATCGAGCCAGTCGGCAGACTGAGGCCAAGAGATAGTTCCAGCACCTGCCCGTCGGATTTGTAGATATCATATCCGCCGATGATCTTCAGATCGCCAAACCCCTGTGCCCTGGTCTTAAAGGTCTGGCCCATGCGGGTCTGGTGCTTCATCGTCTTGCGGGTATAGGGCAGCATCGCCATCACCGAGATCTCGTCGGTCACACCGTACATCAGGCCGACCATCGCCATGTTCATGCTCATGCTGAGCGGCGCGATCGGATACTGCGACAGAACGTTCGAGGTAGACAGCGACTGCGTTCCGGTACGATTTCCGTCCATCTCCATGTTCATGTAAGAGAACACAGGCATCAAAACACCCTCGGGTGGATGCATACCGCCAACGACACCCGTTGGCGGCACCGCGTCGGGGCGCATCATCCTGGACATGCTTCCCATACCTGACATGTTGCTGGAGGCTTGCGGGTTCATCGCCACGTTGTCAGCCGGACGGGTTTCCGGTTGGGCCATGGCAGTTGACCCAAGGCTCAGCCCCCCAGCCAGTATTACAGCCTGGAGGCGTTGCCAGACGCACGTAATCTTGCTGTTGCTCCGTGTCATGATGCCCTCGTGTTCGTTTGTTTCCTGAGTCCCTGCCCTGAAAACAAAGTGTTCGGTACGTCCATCGGTGAAGTCGAAATGGTGGGGGTCTCCAGCGCTGGAAGGTCAAGGCCGCCGGCCAGATTTGCGCTCGTCAAGCATGCATCAGCCGAAGGGGGTGCGGCAATAATGCGCTTGACCCTCCAGCGCTGGATTGTCGGACAAGGCCGCAAAACCGGAAATCCGGAGGGATTGGAATGATACCGGAAATCGGGCAGTTCGCCCTGGCGCTTGCCCTGGCCGTGTCCTTGGTGCAAAGCGTATTTCCCTTGATTGGAGCAGCACGGAACAATGTCATGTGGATGCGATCGGCATCTGCGACCTCGGTCCTACTGACAGCGCTGGTTGCTATCGCCTTCGCCGCTCTGATGTGGTCCTTCGTGGTCAGCGATTTCACTGTGCTAAATGTGGCCAGCAATTCTCATTCGCTGAAACCGATGCTTTTCAAGGTGGCTGCGACCTGGGGTAGCCACGAAGGGTCGCTGCTGTTGTGGATTCTGATATTGGTGATTTTCGGGCTGGGTGTGTCTCTGTTGGCTCGGAACATCCCACTGAAACTCAAGGCGCGCACTCTGGCAGTGCAGGCCTGGATCAGCGCGGGGTTCCTGTCATTCATGCTGTTCACCTCGAACCCGTTTGACCGGGTGTTTCCGGCACCGCTGGATGGTCAGGATTTAAATCCGCTGTTGCAGGATGTCGGCCTGGCTATGCACCCGCCGTTCCTATACCTGGGTTACGTCGGCTTCTCTATCGTATTTTCTTTCGCCGTGGCTGCCCTGATTGAGGGGCGGGTCGATCCGGCATGGGCGCGGTGGGTCCGACCCTGGACATTGGCGGCCTGGGTGTTTCTGACACTTGGTATCGTTCTGGGCAGCTGGTGGGCCTATTACGAACTGGGTTGGGGCGGCTGGTGGTTCTGGGATCCGGTCGAGAATGTCTCGTTTATGCCCTGGCTTGCTGGCACAGCGCTGTTCCATTCGGCCATTGTGACCGAAAAGCGCGGCAGCTTCAAAAGTTGGACGATCCTACTGGCCGTTTTGACCTTCTCGTTGTCCTTGTTGGGGACATTCATTGTCCGCTCAGGCTTGCTTACATCGGTCCATGCGTTTTCGGTCGATCCCGAACGCGGCATTTACATCTTGGCGCTGTTGGCTGTCGCGATCGGTGGTTCATTGACGCTGTTTGCCATACGCGCACCGGAGATGGAGGGCGGCGGTCTTTTTGCCCCGATCAGCCGCGAGGCCGGTTTGCTTATTAACAACCTGCTGCTGGCCACCGCAACGGCGACGGTTCTATTCGGTACGCTTTATCCGCTTTTGCTTGAGGCTGTGACAGGTGAAAAGATTTCGGTTGGACCACCTTATTACAACGCCAGTTTCGTGCCGATCATGCTGGTTCTAGTCGTTGTAATGGGGATTGGGCCGCTGTTGTCATGGAAGCGGGCGGATTTGCGCGGTGTTCTGTCCCGGCTCAAATGGGTGGCCGGGGTTAGCCTGCTCGTAGCGTTGCTTGTGTGGTATCTGGATACCGGCGGCCCAGCCTTGGCGGTAGTGTCGATCGGCCTTGCGGTTTGGTTGCTGGGCGCTGTGCTGACAGAGTGGGCCAGCCGAATTAAGCTGGGTGAGGCACCGTTGGCCGAGTCCCTGCGTCGGGCCCGCAGCCTACCGCGTTCTCATTACGGCATGGTCGTGGCCCATGCGGGGTTGGCTGTCTGTATGATCGGCTTTATCGGGTCCAGCGCTTGGAAATCCGAGGTCGTGACTTTTGCCGAGCCCGGAACACAGATTGAGATAGCAGGGTTCGACGTGCGTTTTGACGGTGTGGAACAGCTTCGCGGTCCGAACTATCTGTCTCGCGCGGCCACACTGACGGTATTTCGCGATGGCGCTTATGTCACCACGCTTCAAC
>NZ_JBXWQZ010000069.1:0-22765 GCF_059612645.1 Ruegeria sp. YKSF131
TCCTTTCGCCGTATCGCCACCCGCTACGAAAAGACCGCACGAAACTTCCTGTCAATGATCAAACTCGCGTCTGTCAGGCTGTGGATCGAGTTTTATGAGTCCGCTGCCTAGGTGAAGACGACAAAAATCTGGGAAATAGACATCATCGGCTACAGAGGGGTAGACAAACCGTATGCCGTTAAGGGCGAGCTTTACTTCTCTCGGTGTGCTCAACCCCATCCCCTCGCGATCTACGGCCGATGCCAGATCCTCCAGCAGCTCGCCGTCTGGAGTTTCACCGGTAACTTCCGCAAAAATGGCTGCGGCTTCGTTGCGAAACTGTGTTCGGAGGTCGAAAGGCTCTGGAAGAGGAATGGCGAAGGTTAACTGAACGATTTTTTGCAGGAACAAGTCGCCATCCTGAACCTTGAGGCCCTCTTTCAGGGCTTGCGCCAAGACTTCTCGATCATAACACATAAGGTATGCAACTCTGGGGAAATCGGCGACAGATCGCACAAGCCGAACAACTTCGACAGCTTGCTCGGGTTCGAGCCGGTCGAGATCGTCTAGGATGACAACAAACCCAACTTTGAGCGCTTCGATCTTTTCAGCAATTGCGCGCTTCAGTTCGGAGGGCGTAGCTTCCCGGTTTGAAAACTGTTCGAGTACATCACCGCCAGCTTTTAGCGCCCCGGCGGCAGCTTGAGCTCCGGGCACGAAGTAACCAGCGAGACTAGCGAGCGGTACCAATGTCCTTGCCGTTTTTTGTCCGTATAGGCTGATCAACCCACCGACCTCACTTGCCTTCTTCCGGCTGAATGTCCCTCGGAGACCTTTGGTTTTTGCTAGTTCGGCTTCTCGCTGTTCAAGCACATCCGCAATCGGCCCCAGTAACGACATCACCAAGGTTGCTGAATCACCATTTAGCCAAGGGGCAACAGTTATCGTGTGGATGTGTTCAGATTCCGCAGCAGTCAGCTCGTCGCGCAGGAAGTTCAGGAGCGAGGTTTTTCCTGACCCCCACCGACCTTCCAGCCCCACGACCATCCCGTCACCTTTCGAGGCCTCAATAATTGAGGGTGCAAGGCGCTTGGCCATGCCCACAAATCCAAACCGATCATCGGTTTCTTCCTCAAGCGCGCGATCTGAGTCCAATTCAATAGTCATGTGCACTCCGCGGTTTCTAATTTGTTACTGCACTCAAATTCTTGCTCTGCAATTCGAATCCGCGAATACCAAACGCTATCCAAGCGGCTCTCCGTGACAACTAAGGTTACATACCGTCGAACCAATCGGGATGAATACTCACCTGTTCGATCATCTCAGTAGCCACGCCCAGCCGGTTTTCCTTCAAGAGTTCGCAGAGCCGGTCACCGTCGATGAGGTCAATCGCAATAGCGCCGTCGCGCGTGGCTTCGTCCGAAGCTTGGCTGGTAAAGTGCCCAGTGGTGATGAACAGCCCTTTATCTGCACGGCCCTGCAAAGCCCCCCGGAAGTCACGGATTTCCTTGGAGCCGACGCTGCCCTTCCAACGCTTGCACTGAAAGTAGACCTGGAATGACACAAGATTGACGCGCAGCACCCCAACACCGTCGATCCCTCCGTCTCCAGACTTCCCGCGCACCTCAACTTTGGTGAAGCCCGCTTCGCGCAGAAGGCGCTGCGCAAGCCGTTCGAAGCCGTCAGGGGTCATCTTGCCCAGTACGGCAAGCAGGGTCGACTTCCAATCCTCCTCGTCAGCAGGGCCATCGTCGGCCATGACCTCGATCTCTTCACCGCTGTCTGCGTCGGCTTTCTTGGCCGCCAAGCGTTTCAGGCGCGCGCGCTCGCGTTCTTCCTGCGTCACCTGATCGTAGATCGCTCGCGTCGCGCTCAGGTCGGAGATCGCGGAGCCTGTCTCTGTCAGCGCCCAAACCCCACGCTTGGAGTTATTCAAAGCATCACCGCGTTTCAGATAGGTGCGCGCCCAGGCGAGGTAGTAATTCACCCGCGTGCGGTTTTCGTCGCGGGGCATGGTGAAAGCCTGTTCGGCCTCCGTCACGCCTTCCAGCTCAATCACCTTTTCGTCGAGCTCCTGGATCGTTGCGGACCCGCCGAGGTCTTTTAACGCCTCGACCGTGACAAGCATCATTCCCGGAAGGTCTGGAAGGGTTTCGGCGTCGATTTCAAATCGTCTTGTCATGCTGGATATCACCTAAACAATGCAAAGGTTTGAACGCCAAAGAGGCTGGTTGAAACTTGCGCCATCTGCCAAAGACGCTGGCTGGCGTCGGGATCGCCATCTGATGCCAGAATTTGATCCAATCGAACCAGGCGACGGTCCAATCGATCTTGCGCTTCCTCGACTAGGATTCGGTCTGATCGTTGTCTTACGGCATCATCCACAAAAGCAGCTCGCTCGTTTTCCCGCTGTCGGGCATCGGCCAGCGCTTCTCGGTAGCGGCCTAAGCATGTTCTTTTTTCTGGCCCCACGGACGGCATCATGATTCATGTTGCCCAAAGAACTGGGAGAAGAAGATGGCAGGGAAGTCGAAGGTCTGGATAACGCAGGAAGATCGAGAAGCGCTGCAGGCATTGTCGGGAAGTCCGGATCGAGGCGAGGCGGATCGCGCCCGCTCAATAGTTCTGACGCTGGATGGCTGGACGGCAGGTCGGATTGGAAAGGCTTTCGGGGTTCGCGAAGACACCGTCCGGCAGTGGCGTTGCGATTTCATGGCAGGTGGGGTTGGCGCGTTGCGGGCGCGCAAGGCGCAGGGTCCGGAGCCGGTGAAAACGCAGGCGGCTTTACGGGTGGCTGCGCCGCTGTTCGAAGCCTCTGCGGCGGATCGCCCGAATTGGACACTGTCTCGGCTGGCGGTCGAGATCGAGCAGCGCGAGGGCATATCCATCAGCCGCTCGCAACTGTCCAAGGCGCTCAAAAAGGGGGCTTTGTCTACAAAAGACCGCGACACACACTGAAGGGACGGCAGGATGCGCAGGCCATGGACCGGGCGGGGCTGCGACTGAAGCTCTTGAAACAGCAGGCCAAAGCCGGAGATATCACGCTGCTTTTCGCCGATGAGAGCGAGGCGCTGACCCATCCGTATCTGGCCCGGGCCTGGGCAAAACGCGGTGCCGATCTGCGCATCCCGGCCCCCGGTCAGGCGAAGAAAATCGCCATGATGGGTGCGCTCGACTATGCCACCGGCATCCTGACGGTCACGACCTCGCGGACCAAACGATCAACCGATTTCATCGCCCTTCTGGCCGAGCTTGACCGGCTCTACGGCCCACAGCCTGGAACCCCACCCAGGCCAGTCATTCTTGTGCTCGACAACGGCCCGGTTCACACCAGCAAACTGACCTGCCAGGCGCTGGCGAACCGCGCCCATTGGCTCACCGTCGAATGGCTGCCGAAATACGCCCCCGAACTCAACAACATCGAACCCGCTTGGAGAGCCCTCAAGGCCACAGAACTGGCGCATCGCACCTTTCGCGGCGACGACGATCTCGAACAGGCTATTCACCACGGCGTCAAAAACCGAAACAACGAGCGGCAGGGCCTTCCGTGGGACAACTCAAGAATCTCTGCTTAGGGTGCTATCGACACGATCCATGAGCGGGGTAGTAGAGGCCGTCACTGCCTGCGCCACTTGATCGGCGAAGCCCGCGAATTCATCGACTTCGATTTCTTGAGGTTCAGAAAAGAAGTAGGCTTTCCCTTTCGATTTCAGTGCTTTGTCAAAGCAAATCCGATGAGGATTCAGGTCAGGGAGCACGCCAACTGAGCTGGGCTTCACATACACGGAATTCTTGGCAACAACGCTCGAAAGCCAATGTGTGTTGATTTCGTCATTGGTATGAAACGCTGGAGCGGCATAGAAGGTGAAGGGTTCGATGGCCTCCAGGGCAAGCAGGAGGGACTGTTGCTCTGAAACGCGCTTGCTGGTGATCTCAAAACGATAGTACGGCAGCGTCATGGTATGGCCGCGAATGCCGATCTCACGGGCGTTTGACGCTTTCATCCAGTCGGACAGTTTGAATTGCAGGTTGAGGATGATGCCCGATTTGCCCTTGAGCTTCGCATCGTAGCCGCCGCCCTTTTTCCCTTCTTCAAGCAAGCTCGGGAAGATCGGAACTGCTGCCAGCGACATGGCCTTGGCCAACTCGTTGACCAAGGAAAACCCATACGTAAATTCGCTGAACTCAGCCTTCACTTTTCACCTCACGCCGCATAGCGGTCTTCTTCCACCTTCTCTGCCTGACCCAACGCGGCCAAGCTCTCAAGCAACGGCTGCACGCTCGTCGTGCGCGCTCGCACGAATCTGCGGGCGATCTGTTCCGGGCTGGCTTCTCCCATCTCGGAGAGCGCTTCGCGGACGGCGGCGATCTGCTCGGGGAGGGTTTTTGGCCAGGGAGCTTTTTCGACCTTGGCCGTGACGCCGAGGTCCATGTCCTTGGTCTTGCCCTTGGCGGCCTGCGTGCCTGAAGGGTTCTGGTAGTCGGGGCGGAGCCAGCGGATGTGGCCGCGCGCCTCTTCCTCGGCGCGTTCTTTGTTCAGCGCGACGAGG
This sequence comes from Ruegeria sp. YKSF131, assembly GCF_059612645.1. NCBI lineage: Bacteria > Pseudomonadati > Pseudomonadota > Alphaproteobacteria > Rhodobacterales > Roseobacteraceae > Ruegeria > Ruegeria sp. YKSF131. Next base: position 4,530 of record NZ_JBXWQZ010000069.1, read on the forward strand.
CGGAACAGGATGTCTTCGTCGCTCAGGTCCACGGGCCAGCCATAGGCCTCGGCCACGGCGGCGTCGATCTGGTCGTGCAGGTCCTTGAGGATGCCGATCAGGCCCTGGTCGTAAATCTCGCGGTCCTTGCCCTCGATGGTTTCCCTGGCGCGGAGTTTTTCCAGCACGTTGTACATCTGGGTCAGGGTCAGCTTGGGGTGCGCGGCCTGCTGGCGCTTGCGGTGGGCGTCGAGTTCCTCGCCCAAGGCCCGCAGGCGGGTGCGTTGGTCGTCGGTGAGATCGGGGAAGGGGAAGGGGTCGAAGCATTTTGTCTTCAGATACCGCACGTCCCCTTTGTACATCCCAATTGAGCTAGCATTGGCACTTACCCAGACTCGGTGCACACGGGAAGAAAGAACGCTCAGGAAGGATGCGTCTTTCAAGGCGATTGCATTTAGTGCGTCGTCTGGAAGAATCTGGCCATCCACGAAAGTGAAGAACCTGTGTTTCGCCGTGACGACAGTCGCAATGAAGCGGTCTAAGCCTTCTAATGCAGGTCGAATTTCTGAGCGAGCTTCGCCAAAAAGCCACCAGTTGTCCCGATAGCTTTGACGATTGTTGGAATCTCGCTCTGGCTTAACCGTGTCCAGCAAACGCTGATAAATCTTGGGGTATTGCTGGCGGACCTCAGGTTCTTTCATCCCAAACAAGTCAATCACCAAAAAATCGCGACTGGTCGCTGCAAGGTCCCTGCCGTTCATATACCCTTTTATTGCGCGTTCTTCTCCGAAGAAGTGGGGTAGTTCCGCGCGATTGACCTTGAAGCCAGCACCGTGAAGCTTCACGCCGGGCGAAGATAGGCCGTCATTGGCTAGGAGCTTCTTGGCGCTTACAACATCAGCACCAATTTTCAGGTTTGCGAAGATCTTCCCGATCTGCTGACCAAACGTCACCTGACGCCCATCCGCCTCAGTCTTTTCATTGCTTTCTGTCGCCAAGGTCAGCAACCGCCCGGTACGATTGCCGGACGCACCCACGGTCATGGCGATCCGCACGGCGGCCCCATAGAGCGTATCGACCCAAGGGTGATCCGGGATCGCGAAGAGCAGGGAGAGCGGCTTTTTCGGGTCGTTCAGATGCGGCTCCAGCACCCGGCGGTTGAAGGTCTGGCGCAGCGAATTCGTGGTGATCAGGCCGAAGCGGCGGGTGCCTTTGCCCGTCTTGGCATTATAGCCCCGCGCGGCCAGCGCCGCCTTTTCCCACCAGAACATGACAAGATCGGCGCTTTGCGGCATCTTGGGATAGGCTTCCCACAGGGCCTCGACATAGCCGTCGCCCAGATCGTCACGAAGGTACTTGGCCCCGATGAACGGCGGGTTGCCGACGATGAAATCGGCTTGGGGCCATCGGGTCGCCTTGGGCTTGGCATAGACATAGACCTGCACGCGCGCGTTGGGGTCCGGCACCTCCTCGCCCGTCACGGGATGGCGCATGGTGGTCACGCCGTCCCAGCGGGTGACAGGTGTGCCGTCTTCATCCATGCGCTCCGTCCGATCCGCCCATTCCAACACGGCATCGCCTTGGGCAATGTTCTTGAAGTCGCGCAGCACAGGTTCGGATGGGGCGGCGTTGCCATAGGTACGAAAGTGCCATTGCAGGTAGCCGATCCACAGCACCAGTTCGGCCACGTTCGCGGCCCACGGGTTCAGCTCGATCCCGAGGAATTGGTGCGGGTCCACGGTGATCAGGGGCCGCGTGTCGCCCAGATCGTGCATGAGCGACGTGACCTCGCCCTCCAGCCGCTTCATCATTTCCAGCGCGACATAGAGGAAGTTGCCCGACCCGCAGGCGGGGTCCAGCACGGTGGTCTCGCAGAGCTTGGCGTGGAAGTCGCGGACCAGCTTGAGCGCGTCGTCGGTCTTGCCGTCCTCGGTCAGGCGTTGCACGGCGGTCTGCACGTCGCGCCAATCCTCTCGCAGGGGTTCGATGATGGTGGGCGTGACCAGCCGCTGCACATAGGCGCGCGGGGTGTAGTGTGCGCCCAGCTTGTGGCGCTGGCGTTTGTCGAGGGCGCGTTCAAGGAGCGTGCCGAAGATCGCGGGCTCGACCAGTTTCCAGTCGGCTTCGGCGGCTTCGATCAGCAGACCGAGTTGCAGTTCGTTCAGCGGGAGGGCGTCGGCCTCTTTGAACAGGCCACCGTTGAAGCGCTTGAGGTCCTGCATAAGGACCTGGGAGAAACCGCCGGTGTTCATCGTCTCCCAGAGGCCTTTGAGTGCGGGCTCGGCGTGTTCCGGATGGCCGCGCAGCTTGCGCAGGAGTTCCGTGAAGCTACCGCGCGGGATAAGGTCCACGTCTTCGGCGAACATCGAGAAGAGGCAACGCATGAGGAAGCTTGCGACTGTCTGGCTGTCGTGCCCTTGGCCCTCGAAGCTTTTGCCCAGTTCGGCCAAGTGGGCGGCGATGTCGCGCGTGACCTCGGCCGCCTTGAGCGAGGGGTCAAGGCTGTAGGGATCGGTCCAGATCGTGCAGAGGAGGTCGCGGATATCTTCCTGGCGCAGGTCATCGAGATAGATGCGGTAGCGATTGCCGTCCGGGAACTGGTTGTAGCCCTGCCCCTGTTTCGAGAAGTCGGCGTAAAGCTCGATCACATGGCCCACGTCCACGATCATAAGGAAGGGCGGCCAGCCGTCCTCGCGGGCGACGGCGCGCGCGTAGTTGTCGGCCTGGTTTCGGGCCTTGAGCATGGTGTCGTCCCAGGCGGCGGTGCCTCGTACGCCGTGGCCGATGCGTTTCTGGTTGCGCGCGGCGGTGCCCTTGGCCAGATCGGCGGCGCGGTTCTTTTTCTGGTTCACGCCCTGCTTGGTTTCGAGGACGAAATGCCCTGCGCGGTAAGCGTCGATGAAGCCTGTGGTGCGCTTGTGCGTGTGGGCAAAGGCGACGGGCCGCTCAAACCGGTAGTGGTCGTTGCTGTCGTCATCCGTGGCCGGGTTGGGACGGTCGAGGCCCAGCAGTTCGGTCAGCTCGATCACGAAAAGCTGGTAATTTGCATGCTCGCTGCCGCCAGTGTCTTTCCAGCGGGCGATGAATTCGTCGATCTGCGGGGCGTTGCTCATGTGAAATCGTGACTTGGTACGAGAACGCGTTCGGACAAGAATTGCTCGAAGCTGGCGGTTTCGACGGCATGCGCGCTCGCGTCACGGGGGGCAGTGATCCAGGTTTCGACCAAAGCGCAGAGACCCATGATGGCGAAACCGGGGATCAGCCACAGCCAGATGGCAAGGGGCGTGCTTCCGTCGCTGAAAACGCTGTGAAGAAGGGGCCAGACGATGAAAGGGATACCGCTCGCACCAACCCAACGCACCGGCTTCATCTTTTCCTCGGCAGCGGCGGCCAAGCGATCACGTGTTTCGACCAATCCTCGTTCCCACGCCAGGAATTCGTCCATCACCTGCCCCGCGAGGTAGTGTCCGCACCGGCAATAATCGCGGGAGATATACTCGACTTGTCCGCAATCAGCACACCGGATCGCGTTGATGCTATCAACATTTGGACGAAGGCGGCTTTTATGCGCAGATTTGCTTTGTTCGCCGTCGGTGCCGCAGACATCATTCAGTAGACGTTCTGCGTCACGACCGAGCCGCAGCTTGCGCGGACGAAGTTTCAACACGTCATCGGGAAAATCTTGTCTCAACATCAGCTTACTAGCCTCAAAACACTGTCAATTCTTGTTGTATCCGGTGCTCCGCTCTCGCCGGACAATGCATCGGCATTCAGGACTTCATCGAACAGGAATTCGATAGCATCCCATTTCTTCTCGGGCGTCACGCTCAGACCTCGATCCATGATGCGGCGTTCAACAGCGATGCCGATCTTGCGGTAAGCGGTCGCAATCTCTTCGTGTCTGCGGTTTTTTCCGTCTTCGGAGTCTCCTTCGAGCATCCAAAGGGGATCAACGTCGAACTTCTCGTAGACTTCCAGAAGCAACTGAGCCGTCAGGTCACGCTGGCCACGTTCGTAGTTCTGATAGGCGCTTCGACTGATGCCAAGCGCCTGCGACATCTCCTCTTGGGAGAGGCGAGCCATATTTCGTACTGCCGCAAGGCGATGTCCAAGGCCAGAAACAGCCATGCTCAACTTTCGTTTGTATTTGTGTTGACCTCATTCGTAGTCATTTGTATCAAAAATAGATACGAACGATGGCGACACGCTTGATTCATGCAGTTTCAGCGTAGTTTTGTTTCATTCTGGAAGCAAAACGATTTCTTTCGCTTCAGTTCGTGAGCAACGACGACAGGAGGCGAAGCGTGGGAAAGCTGCTTGAAACCCCCAAGGAACTGGCCGAGCGCGTGGGCATTCCCGTGTCCAACGTGCGTTACCTGATCCGCGAAGACATGCTGGATCACATTTTCACCGCTCCAGGATGCCGCAATCCCAAAATTCCACAGGGCGCTTGGGAGCGATACGTCGAAAAATTCACGGTGAAAGCAGCCGTGAGCGAGAGGCCGAAGGCAGCCTCGGGCGCGAATTGATCGAGTGAAGGACATACCATGGCCATGCCCCGTGCGACCCTGACGCAGAGCGAATTGACACGATACCTCAAGGCGTACCGGGATGCGGGCATTCCGGTAGTGCGGTCTGAGATCAGCCGCGACGGCAAGGTCGTGATCTACAGCACCGAGAAGCAGACCGACGAGGTCAATAACCCGTGGGATCGCCCATGAAACGCCGCAAGCAGTTTCCCGGCGCGACGGCCTATTTCGACCGTCACGGGAAGCGGCGGTGGCGGTTTCGGAAGGGCGGGTTCTCGGCGGAGTTGGGGAGCGACTACGGGTCTGCAGATTTCGTTCGACGGTATGAAGACGCTGTGAATGGGCACAAGACGCGCGGTCTGATCGGGGCGGACCGGACCAAGCCCTACAGCGTCAGCCAGCTTGTGGCGCTCTGGTATCGCTCGCCCGAGTTCCTCGATCTCGCGCCGAGCACGCAGAAGGTCTATCGCGGGATCGTCGAGAAATTCCGGGAGGAACATGGCGACAAGCCCGTGCGGCTGATGCAGCGGCGGCATGTGCAGACGATCTTGGCAGAAAGGGCGGAGACACCCACAGCGGCGAACAACCTGCGCAAGCGGCTGATCCAGTTGATGGATTTTGCAATCACGTTGGACTGGCGCGGCGACAATCCGGCACGTGCAACGAAGCCTTTCCGAGTCGGCGGCGATGGCTTTCATACCTGGGACGAGGGCGAACTCGCGCATTTCTTCAAGGTCCACAAGCCCGGCACGCTGGCGCATACGGCGGTGACGTTGATGCTCTACACCGGTGCCGCGCGGGTCGATGCGGTGAAGCTGGGACCAAAGAACATTCGCAACGGCAAGATTGAGTACCGGCGCCAAAAGACGCAGCGGTCGGGCGGTGTGCTGGTTTCCGTGCCGATCCATCCGGACCTGGCCGAGGTGCTGGACAAACTTCCAAAGGACCGCCCCTTCCTAGCCACCCAGAAAGGCACGATGCGCTCCGCCGGTGGACTGGGCAATCTCATGCAGCGGTGGACCGAAGAGGCGAAACTGCCTCAGTGCTCAGCTCATGGCCTACGCAAGGCCTGCGCGCGGCGTTTCGCCGAGGCAGGAGCCACCGCGCACGAGATCGGCGCGGTTACCGGTCACAAAACACTGGCCCTCGTGCAACGTTATACCGAGGCCGCAGGCCGTGAAGGCATGGCCGATTCCGCTATCGAGAAACTGATCGCCCGCCCCAATGGCGAGCGCGATTTGGCGAACCTTCCCAAGAGGTTCGTCAAATCCGACACCAAACCCAAGCAGGGAAAGGATAATTTATGAGAAGTGGTGAGCCGTGCAGGATTCGAACCTGCGACCCACTGATTAAAAGTCAGTTGCTCTACCAACTGAGCTAACGGCCCACTCTTTTGTTGGATCTTCTCGATCCGTGGCGCTCTTTACGGCAATTTCCCAACCGGGTTCAAGCCCTTATTTTGCGCCTCGTTTCGCTGAAACAACCTGTGTTTCCAGCGACCCGATAGGCGGCCTAATTAGGCAGGTGGCGCAGGGGGGTCAACCCCTTTTTTCACGATTCTACGCGACAGGGTGGATTCATGTTCCGACCGACGTTATATCGCCGCCATGCAACAGAAACGCGATATCAGTTTGCCATTTGTTAAGATGCACGGGTTGGGCAATGACTTCGTCATTGTTGATGCGCGTGCGCGGGATGCTCTGATTACCCCGGCACTGGCCCGAGGAATCGGACATCGGCATTTTGGTGTGGGATTCGATCAGCTGGCCGTAATCGAAAACGGTGCGGCTGACGCGCATCTGGTGTTCTACAATTCGGATGGATCAACTTCGGCGGCGTGTGGCAACGCCACAAGATGCATCGCGCGAATGTTGATGGATGAGACGGGCAAAACCCAACTGACGCTGACAACCGAACGTGGAACGCTTGTTGCGCAGGACGCAGGTGATGGGCTGACCTCGGTCAATATGGGTCTTCCTCAGTTGGAATGGCACGAAATTCCGTTGGCTGAAGAGATGGACACGTTGGAACTGCCAATCGAGGGTGCCCCTACAGCGACGGGTATGGGCAATCCGCACTGCACATTCTTTGTTGAAAACGCCGAGGCGATTCCGCTGGCCGAGTTCGGCGCCCGCTATGAACACCATCCTTTGTATCCCGAGCGCACCAATGTGCAGGTGGCTCAGGTCGTGGGTCCGGATCACATCCGCATGCGGGTGTGGGAACGTGGCGTGGGCATAACCCTGGCATCAGGGTCGTCATCCTGTGCAACCGCGGTGGCTGCGGCGCGGCGTGGGCTGACACGGCGAAAGGTGCAGATTGATCTTGATGGCGGAACCCTTTGGGTTGACTGGCGCGAGGATGGCGTCTGGATGACCGGGTCAACCTGTCACGTCTTCTCGGGCACGTTGTCGCCCGAGTTTCTAGGGACGCTGGGATGAACCCGCCTAAATTCACCACATTGGGTTGCCGCCTGAACGCCTATGAAACCGAGGCGATGAAAGAGCTGTCGCAACAAGCCGGACTGACGGATGCCGTGGTGATAAACACCTGTGCCGTCACGGCTGAGGCTGTGCGCAAGGCACGGCAGGAGATCCGGAAACTTCGACGTGAAAATCCGAACGCCCGGCTGATTGTCACCGGGTGCGCTGCCCAGACAGAACCCAACACCTTCGCGCAGATGGCCGAGGTCGATGCGGTGATCGGCAACACGGAAAAGATGCGGCCAGAAACCTGGAAAGGCATGGCCGCCGACTTTATCGGCGAGACCGAGGCCGTTCAGGTCGATGACATCATGTCTGTCACCGAAACGGCCGGGCACCTGATCGACGGGTTCGGCACACGCTCACGCGCTTATGTGCAGGTTCAGAACGGGTGTGACCATCGCTGCACCTTCTGCATCATTCCCTATGGCCGGGGCAATTCGCGCAGCGTGCCTGCCGGTGTTGTGGTGGATCAGATCAAGCGGCTGGTGGATCGGGGCTATCATGAGGTGGTGCTAACCGGCGTTGACCTGACCTCATGGGGGGCCGATCTGCCTGCGCAGCCGAAACTGGGCGATCTGGTGATGCGTATTCTAAAACTGGTGCCGGACTTGGCTCGCCTGAGGATCAGTTCGATCGACTCGATCGAAGTGGACGAGAATCTGATGCAGGCCATAGCAACCGAACCACGCCTGATGCCGCATCTACACCTGTCGCTTCAGCATGGCGACGATCTGATCCTGAAGCGCATGAAACGTCGCCACCTGCGCGACGATGCCATTCGATTTACCGAAGAGGCCCGGAAACTGCGCCCCGACATGACCTTTGGTGCCGACATCATCGCAGGTTTCCCGACCGAGACCGAAGCGCATTTCGAGAACTCGCTGAAACTGGTTACCGATTGCGAACTGACCTGGCTGCATGTCTTCCCATATTCGAAACGCGAAGGCACTCCAGCAGCCCGCATCCCGCAGCAGGTGAACGGGAATCTAATCAAGGATCGCGCCGCCCGCCTGCGTGCGGCTGGGGACGTTCAGGTCAGGAAACACCTGTCAGAACAGATCGGCAAAACCCATCGGATCCTGATGGAGAACCCGCATATGGGGCGGACCGAACAATTCACCGAAGTTACGTTCAATACACCTCAGCCCGAAGGTCAGATCGTAACCGCCCGAGCCATCGGGGCGAATGATCACAGTTTGGTTGTCTGAAGGTCTGCAGCCTCACCATCTGCGGCAAACAATTCTTCAATGAATACGCTTATCAGTTGCGCACGCCCATCAACCCCGGCTTTGGCATAGATCGAGGCGGTCTGCGCGCGCACGGTTCCTACGGCCCGCCCCCGGATGCGCGCGATGTTTTCGTTATCCAGCCCTTTCAGAACCAAAAGACCCACGTCTCGCTCGGCAGCGGTGAGCCCCCAACGGTCGAAAAACGTGTTGATGACCACGCTCATTTCACCCTGCGCGGCCTGTAGGCCAAGCTTGGTCTGTTCCACCCTTGCCAGCAGGCGTCGAAGTTCAATCATGAAAAAAACAATTCCGGCAAGCAGAACAAATGCGACAAAAGCCTCAAGACTTACATGAGAAGGTCCCTCGCCTTCCTTCAAATCCAGGGCGACGTCGCCAAGGTAAAACACCACGCAAAGTACCTGAACAACGATCATTATCGACATAAGTACAGCCCGGTGAGCGTCTGCATCGCCGGGCCGCCAATAGCTTCTGATCCATTTGATCATTTGATTGACCAGTCCTCAGGTATATTCTTCCGCCCTGTTATCATAGCCTTTGCCAAAGCGACACCTGTTCGCCACTGATCGATGACAACCCCGGCAACATGCAGCAGAACAGATAGCATCAGCCAGTTGAAGGCCAGTTCGTGCAGGTCTTCGACCCATTCGACGCCAAAGAATCGAACTGTTCCCATCATGATTCCTGTCACACACAAAGCCAGCAGCGTCGCCCAGAGGTTATAGACCATAAGGGCCCCCAGAGGGTTGTGTGAAAGGTGCACGCTTTGATCACCCCGCCCCATGTCCCGCAGGTGATTAAGGGCCGCACGGGGGCTGAAAGGAAAGGCGGTGAACCTGGCAAAAGCCGGACCCGTTAACCCCCAAAGCAACCGCAACAAGACCAAAGCCAGGACAACATAGCCCACATACTCGTGGAACGCGCCCTCGGGATTGGAAATCGCCCCATTGATCAGAACGCACAGGGCTACGATCCAGTGAACCAGCCGGACCAGTGGATCCCAAACCTGAACTTCGTGGGCGCCTGTGCGCCCACGATGCATCAATTCTGTTTCAGACATTCCGGTTACTGGTCCTCAATCTTGACGACTTTGCCGCTTGCGGGGTCGACATAAACCTCGGCCAATTGACCATCCTTGACGACATAGGCTTCGATCTTGCCATCTTCCGTCTCGATTTTGCGGACATCGAATCCCATGCCCGTCAGCGTTTGCCGAATTTCGGCCTCGGATTTTCCAAGTTCCGCATTGGGTGCAAGATCCAGCGCCAATACCGGCGTTGCAAATAGAATTGAGGCAAAAAGAATAGGAAGTTTCATTGTCGTGACTCCGTGTTTCAGACAAACGGCAATTGATCAGCCGTTGTGGCTGATGTGCGCCTGTGAAGCTGTCCAATCCATTGACCCGGCGCTTATTTCGACCAAATAAGCGCGCGCTGATGGCGGCTTGGCAAAAGAAAACCCCGCAACCTGACGGCGCGGGGGGCTGATTTAGTAAAATCCGGTAGGACGGATCGGATCAATCTTCCTTGCGGAGTTTGCCCTTGTGCGGCGCCCATAGACGCTTGTTGACCAGGTACAGCAGCACCGACAGAACGGTCAGGAAGATCACACCGACAAAGCCTGCGTTCTTGCGGTCTGTCAGCTTTGGCTCGGCTGCCCACATCAGGAATGCGGCAACGTCCTCGGCCATATGCTCGACCGTGTTCGAGTGCCCGTCTGCGAACTCGACCTGCTCATCAGCCAGCGGAGGCGCCATCGAAATCCAGCCGCCGGGGAAGGCAGTGTTTTCATAGAGCACCGCACCCGCCTCTTCTTTTTCGTGGCCGGTGTAGCCATGCAGCAAAGACGCGATGTATTCCGGTCCACCCATGCCTTTGACCAGCTGGTTGATGCCCAGGCCATAAGGCCCATGGAATCCGGCACGGGCCTTGGCCATCAGGCTCAGGTCAGGTGCGCCGACGCCGGTATTGGCCGGGAAGTGGTCGGTGGGAATCGCCGGACGGAAATCGTCCAGCTCGGGGTCGAAGACTTCGAAGTTGCCAGCCGCGTATGCGATGACTTCTTCTTCCGAGTAACCCAGCGCTTTCAGATCGCGCAGCGGCACATATTGCAGACCGTGGCAAGCCGCGCAGACCTCGGTATAGATCTGCAGGCCACGTTGCAGCTGATGCTGGTCCCAGGTGCCGAACGGGCCTTCGAACGAGAAGGCGAAATCTTCGATATGCTGCTCACCACCGCCTGCTGCAATGGAAGCAGCAGGGGTCAGGGCCAGAGCAAACGCGGCGCCGATTGCAAGTTTCTTGAACATGTTTCCGGTCCCTCTTCTTACTCGGCCGGCGTGGCGTCGGCGTCAGCCTTGCCATAATGCGCGTTGAAGTCTTCTTCGATGGTCTCGGGCTGGGCCAGAGGTTTTTCGATCACGCCGAGGATCGGCAGGATCACGAAGAAATAGGCGAACCAGTAGGCCGATGCGATCAGCGAGAAGGTCGCATAGGGTTCTTCCGCAGGCATCGCACCCAGCCACATCAGGGCAAAGAAGTCGATAATCAGTAGGTAGAACCACCATTTCAACATCGGACGGTACTTGCCCGAACGCACGCTCGACGTGTCCAGCCAAGGCGCCAGCGCCATGGCCAGGATCGCACCAAACATCGCCAGAACACCAAAGAACTTGGCGTCAACGATGCCACCGGTGATGAAGCTCGCGAACTGTACAACCCAGACCTCACCGGTAAAGGCACGCAGGATCGCGTAGAACGGCAGGAAGTACCATTCAGGCACGATGTGAGCAGGCGTAACCAGCGGGTTGGCTTCGATATAGTTGTCCGGGTGACCCAGATAGTTCGGCATGAAACCGACAACAGCCCAGAACACGACCAGGATCACGGCCAGCGCGAACAGGTCCTTGATCACGAAATACGGCCAGAACGGCAGCGTGTCTTTCTTCGCCTCGTCTTTCGAGCCGCGACGCACTTCAACACCTGTGGGGTTGTTGTTGCCGGTAGTGTGGAACGCCCAGATGTGCACCACGACCAGAGCCGCGATGATGAACGGCAGCAAATAGTGCAGCGAGAAGAAGCGGTTCAGCGTGGCGTTGTCCACCGCAGGTCCGCCCAGCAGCCAGGTCTGGATGGCATCGCCCACAAACGGAATGGCGCCAAACAGGCCGGTGATCACAGTCGCACCCCAGAAAGACATCTGACCCCATGGCAGAACATAGCCCATAAAGGCCGTGCCCATCATCATCAGGTAGATCAGCATACCGACGATCCACGTGATCTCGCGCGGGGCTTTGTATGAGCCATAGAACAAGCCGCGGAAGATGTGGATGTAGACCGCAACAAAGAACAGCGATGCGCCGTTCATGTGCAGGTAACGGATGAAGTAACCGCCATTTACGTTACGCATGATGTGTTCGATGCTGGCAAACGCCAGATCAACATGCGGCGTATAGTGCATCACCAGAATGATACCGGTGACAATTTGCAGCGCCAGGCAGAACGCCAGAACGATGCCCCAGATCCACCACCAGTTCAGGTTCTTGGGGGTTGGGATCATGAGGGTGTCATACAGCAGGCCAACAATAGGCAGGCGGCTGTTCAGCCATTTCTCGCCGTTTGTCTTCGGCTCGTAATGATCGTGGGGAATTCCGGACATAAGTTTGGGTCTCCCTTAGCCGAGTTTGATTGTGCCGTTGTCCACCCACTCTGCGGGAGGAATGGGCAAGTTCTCAGGCGCGGGGCCTTTGCGGATACGACCGGCAAGGTCGTAGTGTGAACCGTGGCAGGGGCAGAACCAGCCACCAAAGTCGCCTGCATCACCCAGAGGCACACAACCGAGGTGCGTACAAACACCCATCTGGACGACCCATGCACCCGGCGCTTCGCCTTCCGGCGACGGCATCACCCGGTTTGCGTCGGTCGCAGGGGCATCGGCGCTCAGGTTAAAGTTGCGGGCCAGCGGATCGGGCAGCGCATCAACACCTTCGGCGTCCTGTTTCTGAGCTTCCTGAATCTCTGCACCGGTGCGGTGACGGACAAAGACGGGTTTTCCCAACCATTTGACGGTCAGCTGCGTACCCGGCTCAACACCGCTCACATCCACACGGATCGAGGACAGCGCCTGAACGTCTGCCGATGGGTTCATTTGGTTGATCAGGGGCCATACGGCTGCACCCGTTGCAACGACACCTGCGCCGCCAGCGACGTAGTACAGGAAATCTCTGCGGGTGCCTTCGTGGTCTTCTGCGTGGGACACGAGGTTATCTCCGATTGTCTGGCGCCCGCGGACGGGCAAATAGCTCGCGCACCGCACGAATGCGGTGTCTTAACCGCGCTTACTATCGGGGAGAATAGTGTTCGTCCAGCGTTCATAAACGCGCAATACGCCGCATGTGTCGTTTCCAGCAGCTGCGGACGGTGTTTTTTGGTGAATCTCGCGTGCGACTTTGTCGGCAACTTCGATTCATGCGCCATTGATTCGCTTACCCACCCTGTCTTCCGTCACCTGGATCAGGTATCTGGAGCCTGTCTCGTGGACCACTGATTTGCGCCCCAAAGTACATAATCAAGACCTCGGAACGGGGATTGTTTTCAGCAAAAACATACTCGCTAAATAGATGATTTAAATTATAAATTGCACGCGCCCCACCTGTTGCACTTTCCGCGCGAATAAAGGACAGCGCAAAAGGCGTGCGAACTCCCGCAAGGAGACCCCAATGTCAAAGATCGTTCTGGCCGCTGCCCTGTGCACAATGGCCCTTCCCACTCAGACCCTTGCCGCGGGCGATCCCGCAAAAGGTGAGGCGATATATAACCGTTGTTCTTCGTGTCATGCGATCATCAAGGATGGTGAAGTTCTGGTCAAAGGTGGAATCACCGGCCCGAATCTGTACGGCGTCATCGGTCGCGTGGCCGGGTCCGAAAACGATTATCGCTATGGAAGCGAGCGCCTGCCGATTGGCATGTTCACGGACGACATGATCCGTGCCGGCGAGGAAGGTCTGGTCTGGACCGAGGAAAACATCGTTGCCTATGCGCAGGATCCTATCGGCTTCATCAAGGAATTTCTGGATGACGAAACTGCCCGTCCGAACATGAGCGTCAAACTCAAGAGCGGTGCGGACGATATTGCCGCCTATCTGGCGACTTTCAGCCCCCAGTAAACCCGGCGCCTGGTGCTGGCTACGCCTTGTGCATCAAGGCGGCCAGCCGGGCGATTTCACTGCCAAAGCCAGTGGATACCTGATCAGCAGCAGCGTTTCGAGCACCTTCGGGTTTGTTCTGACCAAGCTTCCAGGTGCCCTGAATATCTTCAATGCGCATGCGGCACGGTATGATCATGCGCATCATCTTGTTCAGCGCGTCAGAGGACATTTTTCCCGTGCCCCATGGGGCCTTGGGCAGCAGCCGCTTTTCGTAGAACGCCGATTGGCGGTCAAGCACGTCACGTAACTCGTCCTGCGGGCGCAGCTCAAGTTTTCCGATCAGGTGCACGGCGACATAATTCCAAGTCGGAACCTGATCTTCGACACCGTACCAATCCGGCGAAATATAAGCATCCGGCCCCTGCACCGCGATCTTCGCGTGCTGCGGCTCGCGCAGCGCTCGTACAATAGGGTTCGAGCGCACAAGATGCAGGTCAGCCAGTGAACCGTCTTCGGACAGCAGAAACGGGACGTGGCTTAATAGCGGGGCCTCTTCGGCAGAGAGTGCCAGAACGCCGAACGCCCGGTCGCGGGCGAATTCAACATGCCGGGCTCGATCCTCGGCGCGAAAAGCGGGGTTAGGGTGCATGAATGTCCTCCTGTCAATTCTCTTGCAGCGTCGGACAGTTCTTGGCAAGGTCCGCCTCGTTCTCAGGGCGGGGCGGAATTCCCCACCGGCGGTATGCAGGCCACGGCCCGCAAGCCCGCGAGCGGCCCCGGCTTTCGGGGTGTCAGCAGATCTGGTGAGATACCAGAGCCGACGGTTACAGTCCGGATGAAAGAGAACGTGCAAGCCGCGCCGGTGAACCGGCGCGCCTGCTCGTGATCGCCTTGGGTGACGTGTCATGCCGGGCTGGCAGCGAAATGGGATCTGGTTCTCGCGACTGCCGGCAGGCCACCAAACTGAAAGGAGATCATGATGACACACACCCGCTATGCTTTTGTCAAAGCCAACTGGCATTCCGATATTGTTGACCGCGCGCTCGACGGCTTCCTCGAACTCGTCCCCTCGGAACAAGTCGATGTCTATGACGTTCCCGGCGCGTTCGAGATGCCCCTGCTGGCCCGTGATCTGGCCCGGACCGGGCGCTATGCCGCCGTCGCCTGCGCTGCCTTTGTCGTTGATGGCGGCATCTACAGGCACGACTTCGTTGCGCAGGCCGTGGTCGATGGTCTGATGCGCGCCGGGCTTGATACAGGGGTTCCTGTCCTGTCGGTCTCGCTGACCCCGCACCAATATCAGGAAACCAAACATCACAATTCGATCTATCGCGACCATTTCGTACAAAAAGGGCGCGAAGCGGCTCAGGCCGCGCTGATGATCTCGGAAATCCGTGCGAAAATCGCGCAGGCCGCCTGATCTTCATCTTTTCGAAAATACTCAAAAATGCGCCGCCCGACGGGCGGCGTTCAAACCATCAACGGCCAAATCCGCTTGAGGCCGGGGGCCTTGCCCGCTAATCACGATCCGCAAAGGAGCACGCCCCATGTCGATGAACAGCTTTGGCCATCTTTTCCGCGTCACCACCTGGGGTGAAAGCCATGGGCCCGCCTTGGGCGCCACTGTCGACGGTTGCCCGCCGGGCGTTGCGATTGACGAGGCGATGATCCAGCACTGGCTGGACAAGCGCAAACCGGGGCAAAACAAGTTCACAACGCAGCGGCGCGAACCGGATCAGGTCAAGATCCTTTCTGGCGTGTTCGAAGGCCAAACTACAGGCACGCCCGTGCAACTGATGATCGAAAACACCGATCAGCGCTCGAAAGATTACGGCGACATCATGGACAAGTTCCGTCCGGGCCATGCCGATATCACCTACTGGCAGAAATACGGCATCCGCGATTATCGCGGGGGTGGGCGCAGTTCAGCCCGGGAAACCGCGTCGCGTGTGGCCGCGGGTGGACTGGCGCGCGAGGCCATCAAACAGATTGCGCCCAATGTGCAGATCACCGGCTACATGACCCAGATCGGTCCGCACAAGATCGACCGCTCCAAATTCGACTGGGCGCAGATTGAACAGAACCCGTTCTGGACGCCTGATGAACAGGCGGCCGGGGATTGGGCCATCTATCTGGATGATCTGCGCAAATCCGGCAACTCGGTCGGTGCCGTGGTCGAGGTTGTGGCACGCGGTGTCCCGGCAGGGCTTGGGGCGCCGATATACGCCAAGTTGGACACTGATCTTGCGGCCGCGATGATGTCGATCAACGCTGTCAAAGGCGTCGAGATCGGCGAAGGCATGGCTGCCGCCGAACTGACTGGTGAAGCCAATGCCGACGAAATCTTCATGGGTCAGGATGGCCCGCAATACAGTTCAAACCACGCAGGCGGGATTCTGGGCGGCATCTCGACCGGGCAGGACATTGTCGTGCGCTTTGCGGTCAAGCCGACCTCTTCGATCCTGACCACCCGCAAGACCATTACAAAATCCGGTGAAGAGACCGAGATCATCACAAAGGGCCGTCATGACCCCTGTGTTGGCATCCGCGCTGTCCCTGTCGGTGAGGCGATGATGGCCTGTGTTATCCTAGATCACTTGCTGCTGCACCGTGGTCAGATCGGAGAAAACCGTGGACGGATCGGCTGATCTGCGCGCGCGTTTGCGTGCTGTTGTCGCGCAACGCATGGAAACTGATCCGGCCCATGACCTGGCCCATCTGGATCGTGTTTGGACCAATGCTCAGGCCATTGCAGGCGCTCAGGCGGACATCCCCGTCCTGTTGGCAGCCTGTTATCTTCATGATCTGGTCAACCTACCCAAGAATGACCCGAAACGACAGTTTGCCTCACGTCAGTCAGCGACTGAATCAGGGCCTATTCTGGCAAAACTGGGCTTTTCCGACGATCAGGTTCAGGCCGCGCAACATGCGATCGCGGCCCATAGCTTCTCGGCCAACATCCCACCCGAAACGCTGGAGGCCCGGATTCTGCGGGATGCGGATCGCCTTGACGCCTTGGGTGCCATCGGGATTGCGCGCACATTTTCTGTATCGGGTGCTTTGGGGCGTGTTCTCTATGATCCGGCTGATCCATTCGCAGAGGCGCGCCCGCTGGACGATCTGCGGTATTCGATTGATCACTGGAAGGTCAAACTGCTGACCCTGCCGGACGACATGCTGACGGATGCAGGCAAGCAGATCGCGCAAGCAAGGGCGGGCCGAATGTTTCAGTTCCTTGAGGCTTTTGCAGCGGAAATCGGCGCATCGGTACCGAACTCGTGGACCATCACCTGATCCACCCCGTTGATCTTTTTTCTGCAAAGGCGCAGGGTCGCGCCGATGACAAAACCCTTAACATCGCATCGACCTTTGCTGGCTGTAGCGCTGAAGCTTGGCGCGCTGTTCCTGTTCACGTCGATGTCAGCCTTAGTCAAAGCCTTATCTGACGAATTCCCACCGGGCCAATTGGTGTTCTTCCGGTCCCTATTTGCTATTCCGGTCATCATTCTGTGGCTGATCGCGCGCCGAGAGCTGGCGCAAGGCTTTGTCGTCAAGAAACCCATGGGTCATTTCTGGCGCGGTGTTCTGGGGACCAGCGCCATGGGGTTGACATTCACTGGCCTTAGCCTGTTGCCTCTGCCCGAAGTTACCGCAATCGGTTATGCCACCCCGATTTTCACCCTGATTTTGGCCGCAGTGATGCTGGGCGAGCGCATCCGCATGATTCGCATCGGTGCCGTGGCACTTGGGCTGCTGGGCGTGATGATCATGATCTGGCCCAGGCTTGGCAGCACTCAGATGGAAACGGCTGCAACTATCGGAGCTCTGTGCGTACTGGGCGCGACTTTTGCCCGGGCCTTTGTGCAGATCCACATCCGCCAACTGGTCAAGGTCGATCACCCTGCTGCAATCGTGTTCTATTTCTCGCTGACCGCGACGTTGCTTTCGGCCCTGACGGCGATCTGGGGATGGACAATGCCAACTCTGACTCAGGCTCTAATACTGATCACCATGGGGTTAATTGGCGGAGTTGCGCAGATTTTGGTCACGTCCTCGTATCGCTTTGGACAGGCATCGATGCTGGCACCTTATGACTATGCAACAATGCTCTTTGCGATTGTGATCGGTTATTTCGTGTTTGATGAATTGCCAACCGTTGCGATCCTGATCGGGGCCGCATTGGTGATCGCAGGCAATGTTGTTGTGATCTGGCGCGAACACCAGCTGGGGCTTGAGCGTGGCAAGGCGCGTTCTGTCACAGACCCCAAAGCGTGACTTTACCTTTTGCATTCTTTCCCTAGGTTGGGCCGGACAATCAATGAGGTTCCCCAATGAGCGACGCACAGGATCACAAGGAAAAGATGCAAAAGGTGCAGGCCCAGCACCGCAAGAAAGTGTCCGAGGCCGTTGATCCCGAACGCGGCCTTGTTCTGATCAATACCGGGAAGGGCAAAGGCAAGTCATCTGCGGCCTTTGGCGTTGTCATCCGCGCGCTTGGTTGGGGTCAGAAGGTTGCCGTGGTTCAGTTCATCAAGGGCAAGTGGAAAACCGGCGAGCGTCGTTTCTTCGAAGAACGTGATCTGGTCACTTGGCACACGATGGGTGAGGGGTTTACCTGGGATACACAGGATCGTGAGCGCGACATTGCAGCTGCCAATGCCGCCTTCGACAAGGCTTGCGCCCTTATGGCAAGTGGCGAATACGATCTGGTGGTTCTGGACGAGATCAACATCGCACTTCGCTATGGATATCTCTCGGTCGAGCAGGTGATAGACGGGCTGAACGCGCGTTCGGACAAGACGAGTGTGTTCCTGACAGGCCGCGACGCACCGCTGGCGCTGCGTGATTA